>CAZTYG010000017.1:0-9748 GCA_964617445.1 uncultured Blastochloridaceae bacterium | reverse complement strand
CCTCAACGCCGGCCTCGGCTACGGCGGCTCCTGCTTTCCCAAGGACCTCTCCGCCTTCATCCACATCTCCGAAGAACTCGGCTACGACTTCCGCCTGCTCAAGGAAGTCGAAGCCATCAACGCCAATCAACTCGACCGCTTCCTTAAAAAAATGCGTCAGACCCTCTGGGTGCTCAACGAGAAACGCATCGGCCTGCTCGGCCTCGCCTTCAAAGGCAATACCGACGACATCCGCTCCAGCGTCGCCGTCAAACTCGCCCTCCGCCTCATCGAGGAAGGCGCGGTCCTCGCCGCCTTCGATCCCAAAGGCATGGAAAAATGCGCCATCGAACATCCCTCCATCCCGCTTGTCGCCGACCCCTACGCCGCCGCCAACGGTGCCGACGCCCTCGTAATCGCCACCGAATGGACCCAGTTCCGGGACCTCGACTGGAAACGCATCAAGGACTCCATGCGCACCCCGGTCGTCTTCGACGGCCGCAACCTCATGGACCGCTCCCACATGATCGCCCTCGGATTCGAATACCACTGCATCGGGCGCTGACCCCCTCCCCGCAATATGAACACCGTTTTAATTGGCGCCCAATGGGGCGATGAAGGAAAAGGAAAAATCATCGACGTCCTCGGCGAAACCCACGAGCTCGTCGTGCGTTCCCAGGGGGGCAACAACGCCGGCCACACCGTTTTCATCGGCGGCGAAAAATTTGTTCTCCACCTCGTTCCCACCGGCATGTTGCGTCCCGACATGGAGTGCCTCATCGGCCACGGCACCGTCGTGGACCCCGTCAGTCTCGTCGGCGAAATCCGGATGCTCGAAGGCCGCGGCGTGAAGGTCAAAGGCCGCCTCCACCTGGCCGACCGTGCCCATCTCGTCATGCCCTATCACCGCGCCCTCGATGCCGCCCGCGAGAAAAAGGCCCGCGGTAAAAAAATCGGCACTACTGGACGCGGCATCGGCCCCACCTACTACGACAAGATCGCCCGCACTGGCATTCGCGTTCACGAGTTGCTCGACGGCACCCGCTTCGCCGCCCGCGTCCGCGACCGCGTCAAAGAAGCCAACGTCCTGCTCAAATCCCTCGGTGCCCCGCCCGTCTCCGCCGCCGCCATCATCAAAGAATACGGAGCCGCGGCAAACGTATTGCGGCCCTACATCACCGACGGCGTCCGCCTCATCCACGACCGCGTCCGCACGGGTGCCCGCATCCTCTTCGAAGGCGCCCAGGGCACCTTTCTCGATATCGACTACGGCACCTACCCCTACGTCACCTCCTCCAATACCACCGCCGGCGGCGCCTGCACCGGTGGCGGCCTGCCCCCGCGCAAGGTGGACCGCGTTATGGGCGTCATCAAAGCCTACACCACCCGCGTCGGCGAGGGCCCCCTGCCCACCGTCGCCCCCGAACTCGGCGACCTCCTTCACGGCTTGGGCCGCGAATTTGGCGCTACCACCGGGCGCGCCCGCCGTTGCGGATGGTTCGACGCCGTCCTCACCCGCTACGCCGCCATGGTCAACGGCATCGATTCCCTCGCCGTCACCAACCTCGACGGCCTCGACACCATGAAGCAGATCAAAATCTGCACCGGCTATCAACTGGGCGGCAAAACCCTCGACCTCCCCCCCGCCTGCTCCGACGACTTCGCCCGCTGCCGCCCCGTTTATAAAACCATGCCCGGCTGGAATCGCCCCACCTCCGCCTGCCGATCCTTCGACTCCCTCCCCCCGCGCGCCCGTGCCTACCTCAAGGAGATCACCCGGCTCACCGGCGGCACCCTCGAAATCGTCTCGGTCGGAGCCAAACGGGAAGAAACCTTCTTCCTATGACCGCCCGGACGCCCTCCAAGGTCCCCGGACACGTGGCGATCATCATGGATGGCAACGGTCGTTGGGCGGCACGCCGCAAACTCTCCCGCATCGAGGGACACAAACAGGGCGGCAAAGCCGTCGAAATCACCATTCGAGCCGCCGCCGGACTCGGCATCCGTTACCTCACCCTTTACGCATTCTCCGTGGAAAACTGGAACCGTCCCAAATCCGAAATCCGCGGCCTCATGCGCCTGCTCATCCAGGTCCTGCGCGATTACAGCACCAAATTCGAAAAAGAGGGCGTGCGCCTGCGGGTCATCGGCCGAATCGCCGACCTCCCCGACGATGTGCTCAAAGAACTCAAACAGGCTGAAGCGCGCACCGCCCATCATACGGGCATGACCCTCCTGCTCGCCCTCAGCTACAGCGGACGGGTCGAAATCGCCGAGGCCTGCCGCAAACTGGCCGAACAGGTCCAAGCCGGCAAACTCCGACCTTCCGCCATCGACGAGGAGGCCGTCGCGGGCGCCCTCTACACCGCCGGCATCCCGGACCCGGATCTGTTGATCCGCACCAGCGGTGAGATGCGCGTAAGCAACTTCCTGCTCTGGCAGATTTCCTACACCGAGCTCTATCTCACCCCGGTCCTCTGGCCCGACTTCCGCGGCAAACACCTGGAAGAGGCTGTCGCCGAATACGGAAGGCGGCAGCGCCGCTTTGGAGGCATCTGAAATGTTCGGCGCACGCGTGCTCTCCACCGTGCTGGGGGCGGTCCTGCTCACCCTGCTGGTATGGCTGGAATTCTATCCCGGCGTATTCTTGGTCATCACCCTGCTCGGCCTCCTGGCCCAGTGGGAATTTTATCTCATGCAGGAGGCCAAGGGTCTCAAGGTCTTCAAAAAAGCCGGCGTCACCGCCGGTGCCGCGTTCTTCGCCGTGGTTTATATGCAGGCCATCGGCTCTTTCGGCCAGGAACCACGCTTCTGGGCGGCCATGGAAACACTCGTCATTCTCGCCGCCCTGATCGGTTTTCTCACCCGGCAGATATTCGAAAAACACCAACAGACTCCGGTCGCCACGGTTGCCCTCACCGCCTTCGGCTTTTTCTACGTGCCTTTCCTCTTCCAATTCCTGCTGCGCCTGGTGTTCGAAACCGGCGGCGGCGAACGCACCGGGCTGCTGCTCGCACTCTACCTCATCATCATCACCAAAAGCACCGACATTGGAGCCTATGTCTTCGGCTCCCGCTTCGGCCGCCACAAAATGAGTCCCCGCATCAGCCCGAAAAAAACCTGGGAGGGCTTCGCCGGTGGCATGCTCACCGCGCTTGGCCTCAGTCTCCTGCTGGCATGGTGGTTCAACGTCACCCTGCCATGGCTCGCCGGCGTCCACGCCTTCGTCCTCGGCGTGTTGCTGCCGCTCACCAGCGTGGTCGGCGACCTCGCCGAATCGGTGATCAAACGCGATTCCCACTCCAAGAATTCCGGCGATACCATTCCCGGCATCGGCGGCTCCCTGGATTTGATCGACAGCCTGCTCTTCACCGCTCCATTGTTTTACGCCTACCTCATTCTTTTCTCCCCCTTGTAAAACCCTCCTATGAAACGCGTCATCTTATTGGGCTCCAGCGGCTCCATCGGCACCAGCGCTTGCAAGGTCGCCCGCGAACTGCCCGGCGAAATGAAACTCGTCGGACTCGCCGTCAATCGCAGCTCCCAAACCCTATTGAAACAGGCCGCCGAATTCCTCCCCGACGGCGTCGCCGTGGTGGATCCCGCCGCCGCTGCGGAAGTGGCGGGCAACCTGCCGACCGGTTGCCGGATGTGGACCGGTGAAGAGGGTTTGGTCTCGCTGGTCCGCGAGCTGGACGCCGACATGGTGTTGGTCGCCATCGTCGGCACCGGCGGCCTCCGCCCCGCCCTCGCTGCCCTCGAAACCGGCAAGGACCTCGCCGTCGCCAGCAAAGAAATCCTCGTCATGGCCGGTGCCCCCGTCATGGACACCGCCCGCCGCCACGGTCGCGCCGTCCTCCCCGTGGACAGCGAACATAACGCCATCTTCCAGTGCCTCCAGGGTGCCAACGGCAAGGACGTCAAACGACTCATTCTCACCGCCTCCGGCGGGCCCTTCCGCCAGTTGCCCGCCGATCAACTCGCATCCGTCACCATCGCCCAGGCGCTCAAGCACCCCACATGGTCCATGGGTCAGAAAATCACCATCGACTCCGCCACCCTCTTCAACAAGGGCCTCGAAATGATCGAGGCCCGCTGGCTCTTCCACATCGAAATGGCCCACATCAGCGTCGTCGTCCACCCCCAGAGCATCGTCCACTCCATGGTCGAATTCGTGGACCACTCCATTCTCGCCCAACTCAGCCACTCCGACATGTGCTTTCCCATCCAATACGCCGTCACCTACCCCCGCCGCAGCACCAACCAACTCCGCCCCCTGGACCTCGCCGAAATCGGCTCCCTACACTTCGAAGCACCCGACCCCTGTAAATTCCCCGCCCTCCGCCTCGCCCGCGAAGCCGGAACCGTCGGCGGCACCCTCCCCGCCGTCCTCAACGCCGCCAACGAGGTCGCCGTCGAAGCTTTTCTCACTGAAAAATGCCCTTTCCCGAAAATCTGGCATACCGTCGAGTCCGTGATGCGGGAGCATCCTGTGATTGCCGACCCATCCCTTGATGCTATCATTCAGGCCGACCAATGGGCCCGGCAACAAGCGCGGGCATTCTTGGCATAAGAACCACTAATTATGACCGCCATCGACATCTTTCTCATCCTCCTCGCCCTCATCGGCGCCTTGATCGTTTTTGGCGTGACAGTTTCCGTCCACGAACTCGGCCACTTCCTCGCAGCACGCTACAAGGGTCTGGTCGTCGAAACCTTTGCCATCGGCTTCGGCCCCACTATCTGGGGCAAAAAAATCAACGGTGTCGAATACGCCATCAAAGCGATCCCGCTCGGCGGCTTCGTTTCCCTCCCCCAGATGGCCCCCATGGAAATGGTCGAGGGCGAAACCCAACAAAAATCCGAGGACCTTCCGCCTGCCTCTCCCTGGGCCAAAATCGTCACCGCCTTCTGGGGCCCCATGTTTAGCCTCTTCCTCGCCTTCGCCTGCGCATGCATTCTCTCACTGACGGGTAAGTACGAAAACATCGCACTTCGAACCACAGAAATCGGTTTTGTTCTCCCCGATTCTCCCGCGTATGAGGCCGGCATCCGTCCCGGCGATGTGGTCCGGTCGATCAACGGACAACCCGTGACTCGCTGGGTCGGACAAGCCTCCGGCGTGAGGGAAGCGGTCGTATTGAGCATCGGTCAGACCGTGAGTGTCGATATCGAACGCGACGGCGTGCTCACCACGTACAAATTAATCCCTTCCACCGATCCCGAACTCGAAAATCTGCGCACCTTCGGCTTTGAACTTGCGCCGGCCGCACCGGTGATCGTCGATTCCACACTTCAGGGGTCCCCGGCCGAACGTGCGGGATTGCTACCCGGAGACCTGATTCTGAGAGCCGATGGTGAGAAAGTTTACAGCCTGGCCCAAATCTCACACATGCTTGCCGACCGTGCCGGAGAAGACGTGATTCTTTCCGTAGAGCGCGACGGACAGGTCATGGACCTTGCCATCGCCCCGCTTTTTGAGGCCCATCGAAATCAGGTCATTTTTGGGTTCTCCCAAAAGCATTTCTTCGAGCTTTACTACCCCGGCCCCTTCACCCAGGTGCGCGACGCCGCCCTGCTCATGGGCCGCACCCTCAACGCCCTGGTCAACCGCGACTCCGGCGTCGGCGTCCGCCACATGAGCGGCCCCCTTGGCATCTTCAACCACCTCGCACGGCTTGTTGACGACCCACGCAATCTCCTTGCCTTCAGCGTCTTTCTCAACGTCAATCTCGCCATCCTCAATCTCCTCCCCCTCCCCATCCTCGACGGCGGCCATATCGTCCTCAGCACCGTCGAGTGGCTGCGCCGACGCCCCACCCCCGTCAAAGTCCTCTACGCCCTCCAAAGCGCATTCTTCGTTGTTCTCATTTGCCTCGTGCTTTTCATCACCTACTTCGACGCCGGACGGGTTTGGAAAGACTGGACCTTATCCCGGCAGTACAAAGCAATACCGGAAGAACCGCGTTTCATCCTGCCCGAAAATACGACACCCACTCAGGAATAACCCCATGTTGACCTACTGCGCCAACCCCTTCCACCACCAGCGCCGCCTCTCCCGCGAAGTCACCGTCGGTAAAATCGTCATCGGCGGCAACCACCCGGTCGTTGTCCAGTCCATGATCACCTGCGACACCATGGACACCCGCGCCTGCGTCCAGCAAACCCTCGACCTCGTCAAAGTCGGCTGCCAGATCGTCCGCATCACCGCCCCCACCGTCAAGGACGCCGCCAACCTCCGCAACATCAAACAGGAACTCCTCGCGGCCGGTTGCGACGTTCCCATCGTCGCCGACATCCACTTCAAACCCGACGCCGCCATGGAAGCCGCCCAGTGGGTCGAAAAAGTGCGCATCAACCCAGGCAACTACGCCGACAAAAAGAAATTCCAGGTCCGCGAATACACCGACGACCAATACGAAGAAGAAATCGACCGCATCGAAGAAACCTTCAAACCCCTCGTCCTCCTCTGCAAAGAACGCGGCGTCGCCATGCGCATCGGCACCAACCACGGATCCCTCTCCGACCGTATCATGAACCGCTACGGCGACACCCCGCTGGGCATGGTCGAAAGCGCCCTCGAATTCGCCCGCGTCGCCCGCAAATACGACTACCACAACTTCGTCTTCTCCATGAAGGCCTCCAACCCCAAGGTCATGGTAAACGCCTACCGCCTCCTCGCCGCCCGCCTCCATGAACTCGGCCCCGACTGGAACTACCCCATCCACCTCGGCGTCACCGAAGCCGGCGAAGGCGAAGACGGCCGCATCAAAAGCGCCATCGGCATCGGCTCCCTCCTCATGGACGGCCTCGGCGACACCATTCGCGTCTCCCTCACCGAAGACAGCGTTCACGAAATCCCCGTCGCTCGCGCCCTTGCCGATTACACCCGTTCCCTCGCCGGTACAAACGCCCCCTCTGGCGACTACGTCCTCAGCTTCGACCCCTTCAACTACGCCCGCCGCAACAGCTTCCCCGTCACCATCAACGGCATCGCCATCGGCGGCACCGAACCCACCCGCGTCCTCGCAACCCGCGACATCTACGACGCCCTCCGCCCACGCCTCACCCAGCTCGGCGACACCGCCCCCGAACTCGTCTATGAGGACGCCGGCGCTGTCGAAATCGCCCTCGACGACGACACCCTTATCCAATCCCTCAACACGTCCGAAGAACCCCGCCTCGTCACCGTCAAAGACGGTGCTCCCTACCCCGTTCCCGTCGCCTTTCGCATTCTCGCCTCCAAAGTCCACTCCCGCCACCCCATCCTCCTCAAGGACACCCTTCACCCCGAAGAAAACCTCGACCTCCTCACCGGCCTCCTTACCTCAGCGGCCCACATCGGCTCCCTCCTCTGCGACGGCCTCGGCGACGCCATCCTCATCCGCCGCGAAAAATCCCCCGGTGCCTCCATCCGCCTCGGCTTCAACATCCTCCAGGCCTCCGGCAACCGCATCTTCAAAACCGATTACGTCGCCTGCCCTTCCTGCGGCCGCACCCTCTTCAACCTCCAGACCACCACCGCCCGCATCAAAGAAGCCACTCAACATCTCAAAGGCGTTAAAATTGCCGTCATGGGATGCATCGTCAACGGCCCTGGTGAAATGGCCGACGCCGATTTCGGCTACGTCGGCGGTGCCCCCGGAAAAATCAACCTCTACATCGGCAAAAAACCCGTGAAGTTCAACATCCCCGAATCCGAAGCCGTGGACCGCCTCGTCGATCTCATCAAAGAAAACGGCAAATGGGTGGACGCCCCCGAACCCCAGGTAGCCGAATCTACAGCAGCCTGACTCCAGGCCACCCGAAACATGGGCCTCCAGCCCATGTTGTACGCAGGCACACCCAACCGCACCCCTTCCTTTTCGTTAACAGGACCTAACTGTCAGACTTCGGATCGAAGTATCTATCCTCTTCCATCCACTCCCATCCGACGGGCTATCGGGGTGGCTTTCGTTTGTGCCTTTTGAGTACCCATCCGCAACTGGAATACCAACAGCAGCCCATCAATTACCACGCGCCGCGCGGATATTTTTGACAAATTCTCCCGCGAGGGCGCTCAGCGCCTTCCAATCCTTGGCCGCAATCAGATCTTTTTTCACAAGGCTGCCACCGGCCGCGACGGCGGCACAACCGGCCTTGATGAATGCTCCACAGGTCTCCGGAGTAACTCCCCCGGTCGGAATGATATCCAACTGGGGCATGGGCGCGCGAATCGCTTTGATGTAATCCGGACCAAGACCATCGGCGGGAAAGATTTTCACAAAATCAGCCCCTTGTTCGTGGGCCGCGAGCGCCTCGGTGGGGGTGTATGCCCCACAGACAATCGGTTTGCGATAGCGGTTGCAGGTGCGAATGACATCCGGTTTCATGACCGGGGTCACTACAAACTGAGCGCCCGCGAGAAAGGACAAACGGGCGGTTTCACTGTCCAACACACTGCCCACGCCCATCAGAATCCGGTCGCCCAAAGCCTGGGTGCAGGATTTGATGGCTTCTAGTGCATCGGGCGTGGTCATCGTGATTTCCATGGCCAGACAGCCGCCGTCGGCCAGAGCGCGGCAGACATCGATGAGTTGTTCGGAAGTATCGGCCCGGATAACGGCGACGATGCCGGGGTCGATCATGCGTTGAATGATGGCGTGTTTGGACATAAATCAGGCTATCCTTGTTTCGGCTCGGACTTCGCACTGGGCTCCACTTCGAGCACCCGGGCCTGCTTGGCGGCGTCGAGCGGATCGCGGCACGCGGAGGCTCCGCTTCGATTGCCAAGCATCCGGCTCAGACGCGGAGCCAGCCAACAGGCTGCCACAAGAACACAGAAAAACAGCACCAGAAATCGGAACATTTCCGTAAAATTACCATTTCAGTCGTGGCGTGAAAGGGAATTCATCGGTTTTCACAAGAGGAACTGCACGGCGGCGCGGACCAGTTCTTCAGAAACGTCGCGCCGCAATTCGGTTCTGCCCGGTTCCGGACACAGGACCCATTTGACGCCCCTCGAATCGGCCTTTTTGTCCCGGCTCACAACCGCGGCAAGTCGTTCGTAGTCCAAGCCACCACGCGACACGGGAAGGCCATGCGCCTGTAGGCAGGCCCGCAGACGCGCGGTGGTCTCTGGCGCGAGTCCGCACACCCGTTCGGATATAAACGCCGCACCCATCATGCCGATCGCCACCGCCTCCCCATGCAACAACTCCCAATAACCCGCGTTTTGCTCAATGGCATGCCCCAGCGTATGGCCGAAGTTGAGCATCGCGCGGGCGCCGGAGGTCTCTTTTTCATCGGCTCCCACCACCTCCGCTTTGATCTCCACACAGCGCCGGACCACCGCGGCCAAATCTTCCGGCACGCCGGTTTCGACCCGTGCGAACAAACCAGGATCGCGAATCATTCCGTATTTCACCACCTCCGCCATGCCCGCCGCGAACTCGCGCCGGGGCAACGTATCCAGCCATTCCAAGTCGGCCAGAACCTGTGTCGGTTGATGGAAAGCTCCCACCAAATTCTTGCCCTCCGGCAGATTCACCCCCGTCTTGCCTCCCACACTGCTGTCCACCATCGCCAGCAGCGTGGTCGGCACTTGGATGAGCGCCACACCGCGCAAATAGGAGGCCGCCAGATATCCCGCCAAATCCCCCACCACACCACCGCCCAGCGCCACGACAAAACACGAGCGCGACATCCGGGCCGCCGCCAGTTTCGAGCAAAGCTCGGCGTCAGACCTGGCTCTGGACGCCTGCGCGGGTCATCGTCTGCGGCTCGCCGC
>CAZTYG010000016.1:10588-14633 GCA_964617445.1 uncultured Blastochloridaceae bacterium | reverse complement strand
GGTTATGATTACCTCCGCTCCGAAATGCTCCGCCGCTGTGCGGATGTCTTCGTGATCGGTGGCGATGAGCACGCGGTCCACTCCGGCGGTTGACCGTGCCGCTTCCCAGCCCCATTGCAGCAGGGGTTTGCCGCCGAGCGGGGCCAGCATTTTGCCCGGAAACCGTGTGGAGGCGTGGCGTGCCGGGATCACCACCCATACCTCCCCGCCATGTCCCCCTTTTCCATCTTCGCTCATGTCGGGTTCTCCAGAATCCACTTCACCGCGGAGCCGAAGTCCGCCGCAACAAAATCCGCTTCCTCCCGCGCCCGCGCGGAATCCGCAGCGTTGTCGCACGTTCCTCCGGCCACCCACACCGTCCGGCAGCCCGCCGCCCGCCCGCAGCGCACGTCGGTGAGGCGGTCGCCCACCATAAAACTACGACGCAGGTCGATTCCATGGTCGGCCGCCGCCCGCACCAGCATGGCGGGCGAGGGCTTGCGCTCTTCCGCGCCGTAAGGGTCCTCGGGGGCGGCGTAACAGGCGTAAACGGCGTCCAAGTCCAGGCCCAACAGTTCCTGCATTCGTGTGTTCACTGCGGCGACCTGGTCCTTGGTGATCAACCCACGCCCCACGCCCGATTGATTACTGGCCAGCACCAACATATACGCCGCTCCGCGCAGTCGCGCAAGGCCGTCGGCCACGCCGGACAGCACCTCCACCCCCGCCGGGTCCCCCAGATACGGCATGTTGCGGATCAACGTATCGTCCCGGTCCAAAAACACCGCCGCCCTCACGTCGCTCCTCTCGGAAAAAACGGAACCACGAATGGACACGAATGGTCACGAATAAAAACAAGACCGCCGCAAGGCTGGCGTCTATTCAGGTCCGTTCGTGTCCATTCGTGGTTCAAGTTGTTTCCCCGGATTTAATTCGTGGTTTGTCGCGGGTCGGTAAAGCTGCGCAGGAGTTCGTCGGGGTCCACCGTGGCGGTGCCCAGCTTGCTGACCACCACGCCCGAAGCGTGGTTGGCGATTTCGGCGGCCTCGCGCGGGGCGCATCCGGCGGCCAGTGCCGCCACGTAAAAAGCAATGGCCGTATCCCCGGCACCCGAAACGTCGAAGACCTCACGCGCCCGAGTTGGTGTGTGATATGGTTTTTTCCCGCGCTCGAAGAGCAGCATTCCATCCTCACCCAGCGTCATTAACAATTGCGCCACACCCCAGCGTTCGGCCAGCTCCGCGCCGGCCTGTTCGGCGTCGCGCATGCCGCCGTCGTCCGTTCGGCCCGCCGCCGCGAAGGCCTCCAGCCGGTTGGGTTTCACCACCGTGGCGCCAGTGGGGTCCAGTGGATTGCGCGGGTTGGGGTCCACCGCCACCGGCTTGCCGGCCCGTTGTCCGGCGGCGAACACCGCCTTCAACAGCTTTTGGGTCACCAATCCCTTGCCGTAGTCCTCGATGATCACCGCGTCGTATTCCTTCACCGCGCGCTCAAGATGGGCAAACAGGCGGGCCTCGCCTGATTTCCCCAGCCGCACCGGCTTTTCCCAATCCACCCGAACCACCTGTTGCTGGCGGGCGATCACCCGCATCTTGACAATGGTCGGCACGCGCGATTCCACCAAAAGCCCGCGGGTATCGATTCCGTCCTTGCGCAGCAATTGCCCCAGGGTCGTGCCGTCGCGGTCGTGTCCAATCACGCCGCACACCCCGGAGGCGATGCCGAAGGCCGCGAGGTTGCGCGCCACATTGGCGGCCCCGCCGGCAAACACCGACTCCTCGGTTACTTCCACTACCGGGATGGGTGCCTCCGGGGAAATCCGTCCCACCTTTCCGCGCACGAACCGGTCCAGCATCACATCGCCGACCACCAGAATGCGCTGGGACCGCATCCGCCGGATGATTTGTTTGAGCCGCGCCGGGGAAAAATGGGGATCACTCATCTGCATTTGATTACTAGCCCGCCCCGCCGGAACGGCAAGAACGGGGTAAGCCCAGGGCGCAGAACAAGACGGAATGGTTTTACAGAGATCAACAAGCTTGATTGGGGGAGGGGAAGACGGCAGATTGGCGGTCATGAAATCCATCGGCGTTATTCTTCTCGGCATCTGGCTCATTGCGACCGGACTGATCCCCCTCATCAACCTGCAATTTCGCGGCCTGACTGAGGTGATGTGTGGTCTGGCGATCGCCGCCGGGGTTCTCTTGTTGATCCGGCGCTGAGAGGCCGTCGGCGCGGATATCTACTACAGCTACCGCCGCCCCCTGCTGCGAAATTTCCCTGAACCATTCAGGTGAAGGGTTCAGGCGATTGGTGGCCACCCCTATTGCAAATGAGAATTTGTTTGCATCTGTTTAATGAGAATGCATATTCATCAGCCGCAAGCAAATCAACCACCCCGAGCGCGCAAGTCCGCCAATAATCAACCACACTTACCGAAACTCATATGAAACGATCACTTCTTCTATCCATCCTGCTTCTGAGCCTGTCCTGCGGCCTTTCTTTCGCACAGCCCATTTATTCCTCCGGACACGGGGACATCGGCCTGGAATATGACAGCCTCGACGGATTCGAACCCCACTGGCATCTGGGATCGGGTGCCATCGTGGATGGAAACCCGTTGGCAGTCGGGGAGGAATACGCGCCTGATGCATTGATCGCCCGCGCGTCCACCACCTACACCACGATCACCGGCATGAGTTCGACGTTGGGCGTTGCGGACGGATCCCATGTCTATGCATTCGGACGGGGCGCTTTGCAACCTGACGTGGGCCTTTCGACCGAGGAAATCGATCCTGCGGATTGGACTGGAGATATCAGCATCGAATTGACCCACTGGGTTCTGCCAAGCGGAACGGCCGATTTCGCCCTATTCGGAACCAACTCGACCGCCACCACGGTATTCGAACGTTTATTTTCCACCCACGCTCCCGGTTCGACCGACAACTCAAACACCCTGGTCCTACCGGTGGGTGTCCATGAGCACTTTTTGTGGACGTTCACCGAGACCGGCACCTACGAACTGGAATTTACATTCAGCGGAACGCACAATGTGGATGGTTTGATCACGGCAACGGAGACTTTCACCATTCAAATCATCCCGGAACCTTCCACCGCAATGTTGCTTGTGGTCGGCGGCATCGGGGCGTGGATGATCCGCCGCAAGCGCGGGACAGCGACCGCCATTTGATTTCATGCCGGACGGTCCAATGGCCTCGGCAAAACACCTCCTCCAAGTGCTCCCTCCCCGCGACAATTCGGCCGGTGGGTTCACGCTGATGGAGGTGCTGGTGGTGCTGGTGATCACCGCCGTGCTGGCGACGCTCATGGTGACCGCCATCGCCTCCGCGCGGGCCGCCGCCCATCGCACTGCCTGCCTGTCCAATCAGCACCAGATCGGCATCGCCATCCGGCTTTACAGTCAGGACAACTACGGCCAGTTGCCCGTCACCACCCATTCCACCGGGTCGCGCCGGATGGAGCAAAGCTGGATTTATGAGTTGGAACACTATCTTGGTGATATTGATAAGGTGCGGGTCTGTCCCGCCGACCCGCCCGACCGTGCCCAGCGCATTCGCTCCCGCAATGGCACCAGCTACGTGCTCAATGATCTGGTTTTCGATAGCGGCACTTACCACCGGATGGTCAGTATTCCGCTGCCCGCCGAGACTTTTATATTGTTCATCCTCTCCGAAAACAAAACTCCGGGTCCCACCGCCGACCATATTCATGGGGGCAATTGGAGTAATTGGCACGCTGCGTTGGACGATGTCGAGGTGGATCGCCACCGGACCGGCGGGCGTGCCCCGGACCGCATGAAAGGCTCGGCCAACTACCTCTTTGCCGATGGACACGTCGAAAATCTCAAAGCCTCCGAGTTCAAGCGCTACTTCGACAACGGCTACAACCCGGCGGAAGTGCCCGTACAGCAGCGGCGGCTGGGACAGCGTTGATCAGGGCGTCGCCTTTCGGCACGATGGGGATGGCAATTCGCGAAAGGGGATGAGAACCCACAAGATGTCTTCCGGCTCGGCTGTGAGCCGGAGGGCGGGACGCCGTCGAGTCT
>CAZTYG010000016.1:0-10578 GCA_964617445.1 uncultured Blastochloridaceae bacterium | reverse complement strand
CGGATCAAGCACCAGACAACTCACGCAGCAGGTGTTGGTTGAGGCGGATGCCGGCGGTGAGGTTGTCGAGGGGGAAGTTTTCGTTGGGGGAGTGGGCGCGACAGTCGGGCAGGGCGAGGCCGAGCAGCAGGGTGGGAACGCCGAGGATGTCGAGGAATCCATCGGTGACAATCGGAATGGAGCCGCCTTCGCGGATCAGCGTGGTTTCCCGTCCGCCGAAGGCGTTGCTCAGGGCGCGCTGGGCAGCCAGGCCATGCGGGCTGTGGGGATCGAATAAGTACGGTCGTCCGTGGTGGCCCGGCGCGCAGGTGATGCGCACGCCGGGCGGACAATGCGCTTCCAGATGTCCTTGCACCATCGCGGTGACCCTCGCCGGATCCTGATCCGGCACCAGGCGGAAGGTGATTTTCGCATGGGCGGAGGATGGTAGCACGGTCTTGGTTCCTTCGCCGGTATAGCCGCCGATGATGCCGTTGAGTTCCATGGTGGGACGCGCCCAGGTGCGTTCGACCGAGGTGAAGCCGGTCTCGCCGAAAAGCCCCGGGGATCCTGTCAACTCCAGCACTTCGGCGTCGCCGTAGGGGAGCCGCGCCCAGGCTTCGCGTTCCCAGCCGGCCAGCGGACGCACGCGGTCGTAGAATCCTTGTATGGCGATGCGGCCATGCTCGTCGTGGAGAGTGGCCAGGAGCCGGGCCAGGGCGGTGATGGGGTTGGCGACCGCGCCGCCAAAGACACCGGAGTGCAGGTCTTTGTCGGGGCCGGTGAGGGTGACTTCGAGGGCGCCGATGCCGCGCAGCGCGTAAGTGAAGGTGGGGACGCCGGGGGCGACCATGCCGGTGTCGGAGACGGCGACAACATCACAGGCCAGAGCGTCACGGTGTTGTCGGAGGAAGGGGCCCAGATTCTCGCTGCCAGTCTCCTCCTCGCCCTCGACCAATACGGTGACGTTGCAAGGGAGTTCGCCCGTCGTGCGGAGCGTTTCCTGGATGCCGAGGATGTGGGCGAGAATCTGGCCTTTGTTGTCGGTGGCGCCACGGGCGTAGATATAGCCGTTTTTGATGACCGGCTCGAAGGGGGGGCTGTTCCAGAGATGGGGGGGATCGACCGGCTGTACATCGTAATGGCCGTAGATCAGAACGGTGGGTTTTCCCGCCAGGTGTCTGGAGCGTGCCAAGACGATGGGATGTCCGGGGGTGGGGTGCACCGCGCATTCCATGCCCGTGCTCTTGAGCTTGAGAGCCAGCCAATCGGCGCAGGCCCGCATGTCATCCTTGTGGGCGGGATCGGTGGAAACGCTTGGAAATTTGAGAAAGGTAAGCAGGTCTTGGACATGGCGGTATTCGGGAGGGTCGGTTGTCATTTGCAATTCCGGGTTTTCGGGAAATACTAGTGGAGCATTGCCGCAAACCAAACTGAAAAAGGAAATCCATGACCATCGACCGCACCTTCCCCCCATTCCGCCTTAAGAATCTGCTGCACACCGTGTTCCATCCGCAGCAAGGCGAGAAGCTATGCATCCTCATCGATCTGCCCGACCCCGGCGCGGTGGAGGGGTTCGGGTTTTTGAAGGACCCGGACCTGTCGATCCAGCGTTACGCCCACGATATTTTTTACAAGGGGTTGCATGGCGGGGTGATGAAAGAACTGGGTCTGGAGGGGGGTGATTTCTTCGCCTACGAAATCACCGGGGGCAGCAATCTCGACATGCCGGACCGTGCCGTTCGCTCCGATGGCCGCGTAGTCAGCCTGGAGAAGGACGTATATGCCAACCATGACATTGTCCTGTGCATCAGCACCTTTTCCGCCACCGCCCCGCTCACCGCCCATGCCAAACGCATCGGCTTTCGCGGAGCGACCCTCCACGGCATCAACCGCACAATTTTGGAAACAGGTCTGGCGGTCAATTACGAGGAGGTCAGCGCGGAGGCCGAAAAACTCCGCCTGGGAATGACCCGGGCCGATTGGGTGGAGATCGACTACGAGGTGTTGGGACAATCGCACACGCTCAAGCTCATCCTCAACGGCCAGGAGGCGCAGAAATCTCACGGCCTGTGCCGCGGTAAAAAGCCCGATATCGCCAACCTCCCGGCCGGGGAAATCTACTACGTGCCGGAGGGTGCCGAGGGTGCCTTCCCCATGAAATACGAGGACGGCACCATCGGCCTGATGAAAGTTGCCGGCGGCCGCATCGTCAACGCCTCACTGATCAAAGGCAACCTGCAAACCATCAGCGACCATCAGAACAAAATCATCAACGACCCGGTCACTGGCGAGATCGGTGAACTCGGATTCGGCACCCAACGGCTGCCGTTTTCGGGACGTGATATCCAGGATGAAAAGGTGCGCGGCACGGTACACGTGGCGACCGGACGCAGCGACCACCTCGGCGGACACCTGACCCCGGACAAATTCAAGGAGGCCGCGAACGCGACTCATGACGACATCCTCTTCGCCCCGCACAAGACCCCTGAGATCAAGGTCCCGCAGATACGGATGCACCGTAACGGCGAGATCGTCGTGCTTATCGAGCATTATCAACCCGCCGCCTACATGAACGGATTAGTGGGTGTGGTGGCGGAAGAAGCGGTGGTCTGATGTCCGGCAACGCTGGCTACGAATCCGACGATCTGCTCCAGCAATATCTACTGCTTCACTACGGAGATGCGTCGGACATCATGCCGTGGAATTTCGGGCCGCGCGAGGCGTTGCATTTTCCGGAACGCTGCGCCGGTGTGGCGCTGGCGGAGATATCACCGGGGGATGGTATTCGCGCGCTGGAGGTGGGCTGCGCGGTCGGGCGCGCTTCGTTTGAGCTAACACGGCGATGCCGTGAGGTGGTGGGGCTGGATTTTTCCGCCGCATTCATTCATGCCGCCCGACGGTTGCAATCCGATGGCGCGCATCCTGCCGTTCGGCGGGAGGAGGGGGAGCTGGCCACACCATGGACCGCGACGGTCCCGGCGGAATTGGACCGCACGCGTGTGCGTTTTGACACGGTCGACGCCTGCGCGCTGCCGGAAGCACTGGAGGGTTTCGATCTGGTGCTGGCAGCCAATCTGTTGTGCCGCCTGCCGCGTCCACAGGCATTTCTGCAACGTCTGCCCGGCCTGCTCAAGCCGGGAGGTGTCGCGCTGATCACCACTCCGGCCAGCTGGATGGAGGAATACACGCCCCGATCGGAATGGCTGGGTGGGAGAATGGACGCTGACGGACGCCCCATGCGGACGCTGGACGGCCTGCGCTCCGTGCTGGGCGGTTCCATGAGGTTGCGCCGGACCGACGACATGACGTTTTTGATCCGCGAGCACGCCCGTAAATTCCAGTGGAGCGTGGCGCAAATGAGTGTTTGGGAAAAAATTTAGGTTCTATCCGGATCCTTCGGTCTGATTCTTTTTCTCCTCGATCAACTCCTTGATGAAATCGATTTTCATCTGCACGTTGCGTCCGGTTAATTTGATGGTTTCGGAGTATTGCAGGAGGAGGTCCTCCACGGTGCCGTTCGCGATGATCTGACCGCCCTCGATCAGAACAGCGCGGTTGCAGTGGTTGAGCAGGGTTTCTGGGTTGTGGGAGATCATGACGATGGCTCGCGAGCCGCCGCCCAACACCTGTTCCATGGCGGCCTTGGACTTCTCCTGGAAAGCAAGGTCCCCGGCGGTGCCCAGAAATTCATCCATGATCAGGACATCGGGAAGCACCTCCAGCGCCAAGCCCAGCCCCAGGCGCGAGCGCATCCCGCCCGAATACGATTCCACCGGCTGGTCGAAAAAAGCGCCCAGCTCGCTGAATTTTTCGATGCGGTTGAGCACACGCAGCATTTGGCGTTTGGTTTTGCCCAGATACATGCCGGAGAGCACGCAGTTCTCCCGCCCGGTGAGCGCGCCATCAAAACCCGGATTGGTGGTCAGACGTTGACAGCGGATGCGGCGGGTCTTGATTCGTCCCTCGTCGGGGTAAAGAATGCCCGCCAGCACGCTGGCCAGGGTGCTTTTGCCCGCGCCGTTGCGTCCGATGATGGCCAGTTTGTCGCCCTTGTGAATTTTGAGGGAGATATTGCGTATGGCCCAGAATTCCGAGCGGCGGCCTTTGATAAAGCTTCCCTTCAGGCGGAATTGAATTCCAACCTTTTTGAGTTCGATGAGCGGTCGTTCCATGGCGGGATCAGCGGTTGAGGGCTTTGGAGTAATGGCGGTCGAAGCGGAAAGTCAGCCACGTGCCCAGAATGGTTCCGGCCAGGCCGATGGCCGCCACATAGCCCAGCAGGTGCCACGCCGGCCAGAGTCCCTCCAGCAGGACCATTCGGAACAGCCGCAACATGCAGGCCATCGGGTTGGACCAGAAGGCGCTGAGTTGCCACCCGGTCAGGTCGGTGGGGAAAAAAAAGATGCCGGAAATGAAACCCATCATCCGCATGATCGCGCGCACCGCCTCGCGCACGTCGGGAACGAATGGGATCACCGCCGCCAGAGGCAGGCCGATTCCGAGGCACAACAACAGCAGGACAAAGGCCAGCAGAGGCAGCGAAAGATAGGCCCAGCTCATGCCGTGACCGGTGAGATTCAACCCCGCGATCAATATGCCCAGTGCGATCAGCGAGCGTATAAAAGTCCCCAGCAACTCGGAGAGCGGAAAGATGATTTTCGGGATGTGAACCAGGGTGATGACCGACTTGGCCTTGATGATCGATGCGCTCATGTCCGGCACACTGCGGGCGAAAGCCTGCCATATGAAACTGCCCACCACCACGAACACGGCGAAGTCCTCCTCGCGGTGTTTCAGCAACATTCCCACGGTCATATACACCGCCGCCATCAACAACGGATCGAGAAAAAACCAGGCCGACCCCGCGTAGGTCTTCTCGCGGTCGGCTTTGATATCGGCGTGGGCACGGTGGAGGATGATATTGCCGTAGCGCTTCACCTCGCTGAAAACACGTTTCCAGTGTTTGCGGCGGTTTTGGCTTATGTGCAGGTGTGCGGAGAGGGTGAAGGCCATCGGAGGGGCGGGTGTCATGGGCGGCGTGCTTTTCAAACGGGTCCGCCCTGGACTCAGAGCCTGCCCTCCGTCCCGCGCCCTATTCAAGCAAAATAGCCATTCGTCCCCGCCCCGCATTTCTTCTTCGCGCCCGGGCTGTGTGCGCGTAGATTCCAGCATGGCCGGAACCTCCCATCAGACCCTTTACCTTCTCGACGGCATGGCCCTGGTTTACCGGGCTCACTTTGTCTTCATCGCCAAGCCCATTCGCAACTCCGCCGGTGTCAACACCTCTGCGTCCTACGGCTTCACCAACACCCTGGTGGACATCCTCACCAACCAAAAACCCACCCACATGGCCGTTGCCTTCGACACCGCTGCCCCGACCGAACGGCACGAGGCCTACGCCCCATACAAGGCCCAACGCGAGGAGATGCCCGAAGAGCTGTCCGCCGCACTGCCGGTGGTCAAAGACATCATTCGTGCATTTCGCATCCCGGTACTGGAATTGGACGGTTACGAGGCCGACGACATCATCGGCACCCTCGCCCGTCGCGCCGAACGGGAGAACATCACCACCTACATGGTCACCCCCGACAAAGACTTCGGCCAGTTGGTCACCGACCGTATCCTCATCCACAAACCCGGACGCCAGGGCGGCGAGGCCGAAATCCTCGGCCCGGAGGAAATCCGCCAGCGCTGGGGTATCGATCACCCCGGCCAGGTCATCGATATCCTCGGCCTCATGGGCGACGCCTCCGACAACATTCCCGGCGTCCCCGGCATCGGCGAAAAAACCGCCGCCAAACTCATCGCCCAATTCGGTTCCATCGAATCGCTCTACCAACGGCTGGACGAGGTCAAAGGCAAACAAAAAGAAAAACTGGCCGAGCACAAGGACCAGGCATTTCTCAGCCGGAAACTGGCGGTTATCAACACAGCCGTCCCGCTCGACATCGAACCCTCCGGCCTGCTTGTGGGCCAGCCCGACCAGCCCGCCCTTAAAAAACTCTTCGCCGACCTCGAATTCAACTCCCTGGGCAAACGGGTCCTCGGTTCGGACTTTCACGCCGGGCGGGGCGCGGTGTCCGGGGAATTCCAACTCGAAGCGGAGGATTCCCAATCATCCCGCCGAGGCAAAAAGAAAAGCCAGGAACCGCCCGCTACTCCGGAGGACGAAGCGTCCGCCCCCCCGTGCGACGGCATTCACAACACTCCCCACCAATACCGCCACCTGGCCACCGACGACGAAATCCGCTCCCTTGTTGATCAGTTGCGCCAGCAACCGGCTTTTTGCTTCGATACCGAAACCGACGGCCTCAATCCGCGTGAATCCCGGCCTGTCGGCCTTTCTTTTTCGTGGAAGGCCGGTGAGGCAGTTTTTGTTCGTCTGCACGACGACCCCGCCCGCGCCGCCGAGCAGTTCCGGTTTCTCGCCCCCGCATTTGAGCGTGACACCCCGCTTCTCCTCGTCGGCCACAACCTCAAATTCGATCTTGCTGTCCTTCACGCCCAGGGCATCCGGTCCGGCTCCGCAGTATTGTTCGACACCATGATCGCCCACGCGTTGGTTGAACCCGAACAACGTCACGGCATGGACTACCTCTCCGAGGTCTATCTCGGCTACCGACCTGTCCCCATCACCGCGCTCATCGGCGAAAAAGGGGCCGACCAGATTCCCATCTCCTGCGCCGACCCCGCGCTGCTGGCCGACTACGCGGCCGAAGACGCCGATGTCACGTGGCGGCTGCATGAAAAGCTCAAACCTCTGCTTGCCGAAAAACAACAACAGGACGTGTTTTACAAGGTCGAGATGCCTTTGATTCCCGCACTCGTCGCCATGGAAGCCGAGGGCATCGCCATCGACCTCTTCGCTCTGGAGGAATTTTCCGCCCAGCTCGGCGCGGAAATTGAAAAGGCCACCGCGGAAATTCACGTCCTCGCCGGACACGAATTCAATCTCAACTCCCCCAAACAACTTGGCGTGGTTCTCTTCGAGGAACTCAAACTCATCGAAAAACCCTCGAAGACCAAAACCGGCCAGTACAAAACCGACGAACAAACCCTGGCCGCGCTCGCACCGCACCATCGCATCGTCGCCCGACTCCTCGACCATCGCGCCGCCGTCAAATTAAAGGGGACCTATGTGGACGCCCTGCCCAACGCTGTCTCGCCCCGCAGCGGACGCGTCCACACCACCTTTCAGCAGGCCGCCACCACCACCGGCCGCCTTGCCTCATCCGACCCCAACCTCCAGAACATCCCCATTCGAACCGAATTGGGACGCGAAATCCGCAAAGCCTTTGTTCCGCGCGACAAGGACCACCTCATCCTCTCCGCCGACTACTCCCAGATCGAGTTGCGCATTCTCGCCGCTCTCAGCGGCGACGAAGGCCTGCTCGCCGCCTTTCGCGACGGTCTCGACATTCACGCCGCCACAGCCGCCCGTATCTACGGCGTTCCCCTCGACGGTGTGGAGTCCGAAATGCGCCGCAAGGCCAAGATGGTCAACTTTGGCATCGCTTACGGCATCTCCCCCTTCGGACTCGCCCAGCGCCTCGGCATCCCACGCGCCGAGGCCGCCGAAATCATCGATCATTACTTTCAACAATTCCCCGGCATTCGCAGCTATATCGATCAAACCCTCGCTTTCGGACGCGAACACGGCTATGTCGAAACCCTCACTGGTCGCCGCCGCCATCTGCCCGATCTCAATTCCGCCAACCAGACCGTTCGCTCCGCCGCCGAGCGCAACGCCATCAACATGCCCGTCCAGGGCGCCGCCGCCGACCTCATCAAACTCGCCATGTCCCGCATTCATCACGAACTCGTCTCCGGCGGCTATCGCACCCGGATGCTGCTCCAGGTTCACGACGAGCTGGTTTTCGACCTCCACAAAAGTGAGGAACAGCAAGTGCGCGACCTGGTCACCGCCGCCATGGTCCATGCCTTGCCGGAACTGGAGAAGAGTGTGCCCATCGAAGTCGAAACCGGGGTCGGCCCCGACTGGCTCTCCGCCCACTGAAGCATCGTAGCATGGGCTTTCAGCCCATGCTCCAAATTAGATATGGAGTGCGGTGGCAGGGCGCAGCGGCGACACCGCTTTGGGAGCGCCCGGAGGGCGGGGTTTGGTGGACCATGCTGTGGGGATTGCTTTCCTATGAACCACAATGCCTTCAGCGAATTCCCCGTAGCTGGGGCGGAAAATAAAAATTTTCCCCGGCACCCTTCCCGCCGGAGAATCTTCCGCTATCGTGCCGGACAAGTGATGGAATAAACTCGATTTCCCCCGCCATCATGCAAAGGTCTTCGTTTATGTTGCGTCTGTTTCTCCTTTCCGCATTGATCTCACTGCCCGCCTGCCTGCGGGCACAACCCGCCGAAATCACCATCGAGGCCGGTCGTATCAACATCGCCGTCGAAGACCTCACCGGCCCCAACGGTGCGGAAGCTTCCAAGGTCTTGCGCAACGACTTGGCCATGTCCGGGGTATTTAACATCGTGACCGCTGCCGACGCCCAGTTCACCGCGCGTGGGGCCTTCGGCTCCGGCGGCCTGGCCGGTTCCGCCGCCGGCCGCGACGGCGCCGCGCGACTCAATAAAACTTTTGGCGGCGACTGGCGCCAAGCCACCCATGAATTCGCCGACTCCCTGGTCGAGACCCTCACCGAGGGCCGTCAGAAAGGCATCGCCACCAGCCGCGTGGCCTTCATCTCCAAACAGACAGGCCAGAAAGAGTTGTATATTATGGACATCGACGGTGCCAACGTCCGCCAGCTCACCAACGACAAACGCATCAGCCTCGGTCCCCGGTTCGCCCCCGATGGCCGCCGCATCGCCTACACCTCCTACTCCAGTGGTTATCCCGACGTCTGGGTTGTCGATCTGGTCAATAGTCAGCGCCAGCGCATCGCCGCGTTTCCCGGCGTCAATCAAAGCCCCGCCTTCTCCCCCGACGGCACCCAGATCGCACTCATCCTTTCCAAGGACGGCAATACCGACCTCTACGCCATGCCCGCCACCGGCGGCAATCCCCGCCGTCTCTCCCGCACCTCCGGCACCGAAGCCACCCCCACCTGGTCCCCCGACGGCCGCCAGATCGCCTTCATATCCGACGACCGCGGCAACCCCCAAATCTACATCATCCCCGTTACCGGCGGTGCCCTCCAGCGCTTCAACACCTTCTCCACCTACACCACCGAGGTGGATTGGTCCCCCGACGGCGCCAAGCTCGCTTACTCCATTCGCAGCGCCGGCACCAACCAGATCGCCGTATCCGACGTCCGCTCCGGCGAGCAAAAAGTCCTCACCTCTTCCGGCCTCAACGAAACCCCTGGCTGGACCCGCAACTCCCGCCACCTTGTCTATTCCCGCGACGGCAAAATCTATCTCCTTGACTCTGTCACCCGCCAATCGATACATATAAACAACGGCGTCTCCCAATGCTCGGAGCCCGCCGCCAGTCGCTGAACCTCACCCCATGGATATAACGCACATGAAAACACTCCGTCTCCTCCTCCCGCTCCTCCCTCTCATCGTAATCGTGTTGCTCACCAGCTGCGCCAAAGACGTCAAGCGCACCGGCTCTGACGGCCCCGGCATGGCCGGATCGCAATCCGAAGCGCTTCACGACTTCCCTCTTCCCGGTCGCATCGAAGGCGTGGACTTGGAAAACGCCGACTACCAAACCCTCTCATCCTACACCGTGTTTTTCCGATTCGACAGCTTCGCCATCGACGCCACCGAGCGGCCCAAATTGGAAGCCGTCGCCCGCTGGCTCAACCAGAACCCCGCCTCGAAAATTGTGCTGGCCGGCCACACCGATTCTCGCGGCACCATTCAATATAACCTCGGCCTCGGCGAGCGCCGCGCCTTGGCCACGCGCACCTACCTTCTCGGCCTCGGCATCGACGGCGACCGTATGGGCACCATCTCCTACGGGGAAGAACGCCCCGCCCAAACCGGCGAAAACGAATCTGCCTGGGCCGCCAACCGCCGCGCCAACATCGGCGTCCTCCGCTGAACAGCGGCTACAATGCGTGTTCCTGCAACTGCGAAAGAGTAACCACGCGCAGGGTGGCTTGGTGGGTGGCCTCAAGCACCACCGGCGGGGCGACGCCCGCTTCCAGCGCTTCTTTCCATCTTAGCACGCACAAACACCAGCGGTCGCCCGGCTTCAATCCAGGAAAGCCGAATTCCGCACGCGGTGTGGATAGATCGTTGCCGCGCGCTTTGCTGAATTCCAAAAACTCTGCGGTGACCCGCACGCATACCAGATGACGACCGGTGTCCTCCGGGCCGGTCTCGCAGCAGCCGGTGCGGTAGAAGCCTGTCAGCGGGTCGATGCTGCACGGCTCAAGAGGCGCACCGAGAACATTGTTCTGTAGGGGCCGGTCGTCGTCGATGGGTTGAATCATGTCTGCGATCAATCTGCACATCTCCCCCGCCTCCGCCAGCCCAAGCTTACTTTCGACGGCCCTCCGTTTTGGAGTGCGGAGCTTCGCGCCGCTTTGTTTTGGGATGGATCAGCCTATGGGAGTAACTCCCTGGTGAACCAAGGTGGATCATCTCGACGGGCGGGGCGCCCGTCCTACAGTTCGGACC
>CAZTYG010000015.1:713-14737 GCA_964617445.1 uncultured Blastochloridaceae bacterium | reverse complement strand
CGCCGGTCTCTTCCCCCTACCCGGCCAGCCCCTCTTCACCGTCACCGCCCTCAACTCCCCCCAGAAACGCTTTGCCTCCGAGCGCCAGCCCCTGGATCGTCCCGGCCAAATGCCTGTCGCTGTTCTTGTCAACGAACACACCCGCGGAGCTGGCGAAGTGCTGGCCGACCTCCTCCGCGTTCACGCCGGTGCCTTGTTGGTGGGCACCCCCACCTCCGGCGAGGGCGGACTCTTCACCGAAACCCGCCTCAAATCCGGACGGTTTCTCCGGCAGGCCTCCGCCCGCGTCCTCACCTCCGAGGGTGCCGACCTGCTCGGCAGCCCCGTTCAGCCCGACATTCCCACCGCCTCCGACCCCGACGAAGCACCGCGCCAATTCCGCCTTGCCTATCAAACCGGTGTTACTCCCTTCCTGGTGTTTCCCGAACAGGCCGTCCGCGCCGCCGACGGTCCCGCCGCCCTTTCCGCCGACGAGTCCGTCGAGCCTCCGCTCCCCGACTCCGACCACGTTCTTCAAACCGCCTACGACACCCTCCAGGCCATTCTATCCGATTAAGCCATCACGTGGAATGGGCGGATGGGCAGGATGTGCAAACCGTTCCCCACCGGTTCAACCCCACACTTTCCACCGCCTCGATTCCCCCCTAGGATGATCCCATGTCGGACCGCCATTTGGCTGTGTTTCTCGGAGTCTCGCTGCTGCTGCATCTGCTGTTGCTGCTGCTGATCTTTTCCGGGCTGCTCGCACACCTGCGTTTTGAACCTGCACCGCCCGACGCCCCCCGGACCGTCACACTCACCCTGATTCCTGCCCACCCGCCACCACCACCTCCACCCGACCAGGACCCGGAAAGGTTGTTTGTCGATACCGCAGGCCTGCGCCAAGTTCAGGAAACCAACCCACAAACTCCTTTCGAAAGCGAACACACCACTCGCGCCACCACGCAAATGCCCGGCCAGCCTGACAGCGTTCTGCCCGCCCAAACAGGAGAGGACCGCAGCGGATTGGAGTTTTTTGATTCCGAATACACCCCGGAGTCCCCCACCGAACCATCGGCCGCCGCTCAGCCTCAACAGGCCTCCCCGGCCGCGGACGCGCGGCCGGAACAGGAGGCGGTCGAGCAACCACAGGAACGCATGGTGCCTCCCGCGCCGCGACTGCACTCCGACGGCACCCGCACCGCCGCGCGCGAACCACGTGAAAAGCAGGAACAACAGGAGCGGCGCGACCCCTCACAACCAGTCACCGAGCAGGAGAAGAGCGAGCGTGAACAGACGCCGATGGCGTTCTCCGCCCACCGCCGCGCCACCAACATCGAGGGCGGCGGCGCGCAGGCCGATGAGACCTCCATCGCCGCCCGCGAAAGCACCATGGGACGCTACCGCTCCCGGCTCCGTCGTGCCATTGGCTCCCGTTGGTATGCCTATGTCCAGGATGACGCCTCCCGCATCGGCCTGGGCACCGTGCGGCTGCGCTTCTACATCCGCTCCGACGGTGTGATCACCGATGTCCAGGTCGTCGAAGGCCCGAATTACTCCCAATTGCTGGCCGTCTCGCGCCGTTCGGTCATGGAAGTCAGCGGTCAGCTTGAATCCTTTCCCGAATCCATGCGCGTCCAGGTCGGGGATGGGTATTACGAGGAAATTTCCTTCACGATTTATTAACGCCGCCCGCCCCGGTCGGCATCGGCAGCACGGAGAATCGTGGGTCGCGGGCCATGACCTCGCGCAGGACCTCCCATTGCGCGTCCTCGGCTTGGTTGAACACGGTGAGGTGGATGCGCACTTCGTCCGGGGGGTGGTTCACCAGCAGTTGGTCCACGGCGGCTGCCACCACTTCGCGCGGTGGACAGGGCGGGATGTCCGCCAGGACGCCGGAGCCGTCGTGTTCGAACCCCAGCGCATCCAGCCACGCCGTCAGCATCTCACGGCGGCGGGTCATCAGCCAGAAGCCGAACACATTGAGACTCAGCGGCTCGAACTGGGGATGGGCCAGAAAATGGGCGAATTTTGTATGGCGTTCGAGTTTGGGCAGTTCGAGGATTTTGGCCGCCCGCAACTTCATTACCGGCGCCAACACGTCCAGCGCGGTGCGGTAGAGCTTTTTGTGCTCTGCCTGCACCCCGGAGAGGATTTCATTGCACAACGCGGGGTCGAGCGTGGGCCATAGTTTGTGCGTGGACATGCCGCCACTTCAACGCGCGCGGACTCAGAAGTCAACCCGCACACCGGCGTTGACGTTGTGACCGAAGTATTCCCCTTGCCCGACCTGGGCCTGGTAGAGCATGTAGAGGGTCACAGCCTGCATTTCTTTGAAGGTGCCGCTGAGGCCCAGACCCAAAAGTCCGTAGTCGCGGTCCGGATCACGGGAGTCGATGGCGAAGTCGCCCACGCCAGGCATCGACATGCTGATGCCGCGGGAGTCGTCAAGGAACTCGTGAATCCAGAAGCCGCTGATGGAGGGCACCAGGATGACCGGGCCGGTGTCGAAGGATTTGGCGATGCGTCCGCCCAGGCTGCTGCGAAGTGATTCGATTTCCTGGCTGCCAACACGCAGGTTGAATGCGCCCGCACCGGTTTCCCGGTAGCCGTCAACGGTCATGCGGGTGAACTGGAATCCCAATTCCGGGGAGAACACCCAGCCTTCCACGTGGAAGTCGCGACCGCCGGAAAGAAACGCCACCAGAACATCGCCATCCGGACTACTTTCGGCGTCGTTGCCGAAGGTGGTGCGCCTGTTGTCGTAGCCCATCAAGCCGTAGCCCACCATGCCGTTGGCGAACCAGTTGTCCTGGGCGAAATTCGCATAAACACCGGGAAGGAGAGTGTTGGCCTCGATTTTGCCGCCGTCATCCATGTCCACATCGGTGCGGGTGTAGTTCACCATGACACCCACACGGAACGACGGGGCGACTCCGTAGTCCGCACCAATGGTCGGCCCGTAGGCTTTGGACTCGAAGCCGACTTCATTATTTTTTTCGTCTTGGTCACCAATTTGGGCGGTACCGCTGATCCACGCGCCCCATTCCCGGTTTGGCGCGGGGGAGGCGGGAATGCGGTAGCCGGGGGCACCGGGATCCGTGACCATTGTTTTGCTGGCCATCAGAGAGGCCAAGCCGCTCTGGACCTGGTCCACGGACGCCAGCAGGCTGTTGTCGCGCACGCGCAGGCTTGCCATGCTGATGCCGTTGGCACCCGTGCGGGCCTCATAGCCACGCAACTGCACCATGCTGCCGATTTGTTGGGCGTTGTTTAATCCCACCCGCGACAGCGCGTTTTGGAAAGAACGTCCTGAAAGCAGGTCAAGCGCGGCGTCGGGATTCTCCAGTGCCAGTGCGTAGAAGTTGTCGAATTCATCGGGCAGAGGGACGGTCAAGTTGTCCAGAGTAGAGGCCAAGTCCTGAAGAGTGCTGTCCACTGCTTGCTGCAGGGAGATGCCGTTGAACACCACCTCTTCGAAGTCCTCGTATTCATAAGTATACCCGCCCACATCAAAGATGCCGGTGTTCGGATTGGCATCGATGTAGTCGGCCAGGTCCTGCCGCTGTTGCGGGGTCATGCCCACCAAGTTAAGCACCAGAGTGTCGTCAGCGGTGTCGCCGAACATCCGCCCCTGCACATTGGCGCGAGCGTCGATGGTCAGTAGCCCGGAATCACCGTCGAAATGAATGGCGGTACCGCTGATACCCGCAACCACGCCGCCGCGCAGAAGGACATCGGCATCACCGCTACCGTTGATTGTCTGAATGCCGATATTGCCCACGATGATGCCGGTATTGATCAGGCTGAAGTCTCCTGAACTTCCGTAGATCACACCTGCAACGGTCTCACCCAGAATATTGCCGGAATTCACCAGCGTGGCATTTAACGAATCCATATAGATGCCATAACCCGATGAAGTGATCGATCCGCTGTTCATTACGACGGACTCCTCGCTCGACGAAAAAATACCCGCGTATTCAGCACTAATGGAGCCGGTGTTGCTCAAGAAAAAAGAATCCCCGCCCCCGCCCACATCATAAACCGCCCCGGATAATGGGTCGCCGAAGGCAAGTATCTCCCCGCTGTTAATCAAGACACCGTCGTTTTGAAAAACAACGGCATAGCTGCCGCTGATCGTGCCACGGTTGTCGAGTTCACCGATTCCCGCGAACTCGATCGCCCTATATCCGGAAGTGGAGGCGGAGATCGATCCGAAGTTGAGCACGGTGCCGGTTGTGCCGGCGGAATCGAACCTGATGCCGTGGAAACCGCTGATCGTGCCCCGATTGGTAACGATGCCGTCACCCAACATGGTGATCCCGTTGCCTAATTCACTGCTGATGACGCCTGAGGCCTCGTTGGTGACCGTGCCAAAGGTTCCCGGGGTCTGGAAGCGGATGCCATCACCATGATAGGAACTGATGGAACCGCGGTTGGTGACGTTGCCGTCTCCCAAAAACATGATACCGTTGAGGTTATAACCGCTGATGGAACCGGAGGCCTCGTTGGTGACCATGCCAAAGGTCCCCGGGGTATGGAAGCGGATGCCGTCACCATACTCGGAACTGATCGAGCCACGGTTGGTCACACTGCCGTTGCTTTCGAAGCGAATGCCATCACCGAAATCACTGTAGATGCTTCCGGAGGACTGGTTGATGACCGTGCCGGCCCTCGAAGGATCGGTATAACGGATGGCCGACTCATAGTAGGAACTGATCGAGCCAAGGTTGGTCACCGTACCACCGCCGTTTTCAAACAAAATCCCCTCTTCGTAAAAGCCGCTGATCGTGCCGGCGAACTGGTTGGTGATGTTGAGGGTCGTGGAACTGCCGCCCGATGAGTTGGCGCGAATGCCTACATAATAACTGGAAATGGTTCCAGAATTGATCACGGTGCCGCCCAGTCTGAGATCGAGGGCCGAGGTGCCGCCTTGGTCATTGAGTCCTGTGGTAATGATAAATCCGCTGTTGTTGACCGTCGCCACCGCGTTGATCTCCACACCCGTATAGTCTGAGGAGATCGTGCCTGCGTTCTGGAGGTTGAAGCTGGTGCCGGAGCCAACATAAACCCCTAAACTATCGTTGCCACTGTTGGAATTGATCACCCCGGTAATCGTATTGTTCAGTGAACCTGCGCCAGTGGGGAAGAACTCGATGCCGTAGGTGGCGCTGATGGTGCCGGAGTTTGTCGCAGTGAGGTTGTTGCCGGCGAGCCTGATCCCCGCACCATAGATTCCGCTGATGGTGATCGTGCCGGTATTGTTTGCCACAACACTGTTGCCGTTGATGCTAATACCGCCCCCGGAGTCGCCGAAGTTGCCGCCATGGGTGATCGTGCCGTTGTTGGTGATCTGGTTGTTTCCGGTTCCGGCAAACGAAATCACGTAATCGTTGTCGGTAGTCTTGGTTAGTGTCCGGGTGTTGCTGATCGTAACGTTTCCGTTCTGTAATTCGAGAACCGTATTGGTCGAGCTGATCGTGCCCGTCCCGCCTACGGTCACTGTATCGAATCCACCGTTGCCGTTGAAGGAGCCGACAAAGTTTCCCAGCGTGGCGGTCACCGTGTCATTTCCAGGCGTGCCCACCGCGTCGCCCGGCTGCGAAACATTATTTACGATGAATTGCGCCTTCGCCTGCATGACTCCGAAAGCCACGAGAAAAAAGCAGAGTTTAAGCGCCTTCATCAAGGCCGCACGATTGAAGGATAGATACTTCATATAGGTTGGATTTTCGAGACATTGCCACACCTCCCGCTAGAATGTCAATATCTTGTACTAAAAACTTCTGTAACTGTATTGGCACAAGGAATTAAAAAAATCTGGCACAAATCCATTTCTGACGGCACGATGCCGCAACCATGACACCCAAGCTGTTTTTTCAAAGCTCCATGCCCCGCTCCGGCTCCACATTGTTGCAAAATATATTGGCCCAGAACCCGGCCTTCTACTGCACCCCCACCTCTGGTGCGCTGGAACTGGTATTCGGCGCCCGCCTCAACTACACCAACAGCCCCGAATTCAAGGCCCAGGACCCCGACGCCATGAAAAAAGCCTTTCATGCCTTCTGCAACGACGGCCTCCACGGATACTTTCGCGCCCTCACCGACAAACCTTGTGTCATCGACAAATCCCGCGGCTGGGGCGTCCACTTCGACCTCCTCCAAGGCATTCTCGGCCATGACCCCAAAATCATCTGCATGGTCCGCGACCTGCGACAGATACTCTCCTCCATGGAGAAAAAATTCCGCGCCCGGCCCGATAAACACCGGCCGGTCGAGAACCACGCCCAGATGACCGGCACCACCACCCCCAAACGCATGATCGCCTTCCTTCAATCCCCTCCCGTAGGGCTCGCCCTCGATCGCCTCCGCGAGGTCCATCAGCGCGGCTTCGCCGAAAAAATGCTCTTCGTCCGCTTTGAAGACCTCTGCTCCAAGCCCCAGGCCACCATGCAACAAATCTACGCCTACCTCGGCGAGCCGAGCTTCGAACACAACTTCCATTCCGTGGAACAAATCACCCATGAGGACGACACCGTTTTTGGCATGGGCGACCTCCACAACATTCGCAGCGAGGTCCGGCTCCCCAACAACGACTACCTGGAAATCCTCGGCCCCGACGCCGTCCGCCACCTCGAACAACACCACGCATGGTATTTCCAACGTTTTGGCTACGCACCCATGCCCGCTTGATCGCTGCGGCCCTAATGGGTTATTCGCAACCCATATACACAACCCGGCAGCTGCTCGTTTGAAATATGGGGCCGGTTTGAGAAGGCGAAATGGGGCCGCCGCGCCCCTATCCGTCATTGCACCCCGGAGTGAAACCAGTAGATTGCCTGCCCATGGTTTTTAATCTCATCGACTTTCTCATCAAGGGTGGACCCTTCATGATCCCCCTCGGCCTCTGCTCGGTCGTCTCCCTCACCTTCATCCTCGAACGATCCCTGGCCCTGCGTCGCACCAACATCGTCCCTCCCGACCTCTTCCGCGTTCTGTTCCAATACAAAATCGGCCAGCCCGTGGATGAAGTCGAGCGCGCCGTTGCCCGTGACCATTCCACCCTCGCCAGCCTCGTGCGCGTCTGCCTCGAACACCTCCCCTGGAGCAAATCCGAGAACGTCGAGGCCCTCCAGACCCGCGCCCGCACCGAGGTCACCCGGATGGAGCGCGGTCTCATCGTCTTGGAAATCACCACCGGGATCGCTCCGCTCCTCGGCCTTCTCGGAACCGTCTCCGGCCTCGTCACCGTCTTCGGCAACATCGGCGAAACCGGTGTCGCCGAGCAAGGTGCCGCTATCGCCCGCGGCATTGCCGAGGCCCTCAACACCACCGTCGTCGGCCTCGTCGTCGCCATCCCCTCCCTCATCGCCCACAGCTACTTCAGCAAAAAAATCGAGTCCATGACCGTCGAGATGGAAAGCATCTGTATGGACCTGCTCACCAAGTTTTACCTCGCCCCCGGTGACGGCAGCCAGCCCGCCACCGGCCCCAACGAATAAGCCCCGACCCATGCGCTTCTACACCCGAGCCAAGCGCCCGCTGGTCATCAACATCGTCTCGTTGATCGACATCCTCGCCATCCTCCTCATCTTCTTTGTCGTCACCACCACCTTCAAAAAGGCCGAGCCACAGGTCGAAATCAAACTCCCCGAATCCGACACCGCCACCGAAGAGGAGCAATCCTTCGAGCCGGTCATCATCCACGTCACCAAAGACGGCCTCATCTTCATCGACGACGCCCCCGTCACCCTCGAAACCCTCACCACCGTCATGCGCGAACGCGCCGCCGCCATGCGCCGCCCCGCCTTTGCCCTCCGCGCCGACGAGGACGTCAACCTCGGCTTCTTCGTTAAAGTCCTCGACGCCTCCAAAAACGCCGGCATTCCCAACCTCTCGCTCTTCACCGAACCCCGCCCCCAGAACTGACGGCACCTTCCCATTCCCGCTCCATGATCCTCCCCATCGTCCAATTCGGCCACCCGGCACTGCGCAAAAAAGGCCGCCCCGTCACCGCCATCACCGATGACATCCGTCGGCTCGCCGACGATATGATCGAAACCATGCGCGACGCCCGCGGCGTGGGCCTCGCCGCCCAACAGGTCGGCATCGATCTCCAACTCTTCGTTATCGACATCCCAGAGGACTTGGAACGCCCCTCCGCCATGTGGATCGGTGGGGAAAAAACCGATCCCATCGCGCACATGCCCATGGTTGTCCTCAACCCCGTTTTGACCCTCACCAAGAAAAAGGAGCGCGACACCGAAGGCTGCTTAAGCATTCCTGAACTCAGTGCGGAAGTCACCCGCAGCCACCGCGTGAAAGTCGATTACCTCGGGCTCGACGGTCTGCCACACAGCTTCGAGGCCTCCGGTCTGCTCGGTCGCGCTGTCCAACACGAATACGACCACCTTCACGGCGTTCTCTACATCGATCACCTTACCTCCGAAGAACGCGCCCCCCTCAAACCCGCCCTGGAAGCCCTCCGCGCCGCTTCCCGTGCGAAAGCTTGACATCCCTGCGCTCCAGAGCGACAATATCAGTAATGATAACATGGAATAAGAATCTCCGCACGGTTCTGCCCGTATTTATCGTTCTCTGGGTGCTGCCGCTGACGGCTTCGGGGGAGCATCCGGCTTTGGATGTCGAACCCGCCACAGGAGAGCTTGTTGTCACGTCGGCCGACGGCTCCGAAGCCGCCAAACTCCTTCCCGGCACCATCGGTAAGGCCATCACCACCGACGGCCTCCAGTTCAAAGTCTCCTACGGCCGCAACCTGCGCGACCAGATCAGCATCATCGTTTACCCTGACCCTGAAAAGCCCCAAACCCTGGCACTCCAAGTCCTGGGACGCGATGTGGTGATCTCCGAGGATTCGGTGCTCACCCTCACCGCCGCGCCCGATCTTGGTGCCATCAACTATCAGGCCGGATTGCTCGGCACCGTCACCGTGGCCGGTCAGACCCTCGCCGACGGTTCGGGCTTGCAATTCCAAGGCCCCGAAGTCGTGGACGCCGGACGCCTCTCGGCCACCGTCACCACCCGCCCCGAACCTGTCGCCGTGCACAATGAAAACGGCAACGGCCGCATGGTGGATCCCAACTTCACCTTCGAGTCCGGCCTGCCCAAACCCGCCGAACCCGAGGTAGATCATCAAATTTCCGATGAACAGCGCGCCGCCTTCCAGATTGACCCCCTCAAAAATCAATACGCTGGCGGCAAAGTGCGCGATGTCGAAGGCGAGGTCATGGTATCGGGCACCGGCACGGATGTTCTCGAAATGCTCCGCGATGCCGCCGATGTTCCCCGCCTCCAAGTCGGCGATGATCTGACCGTGGGCACCACCATTCAAACCGGACCCGACGGCAAAGTGATGTTCTCCCCCTTCCCCGGCTCGGTGGTCGCCCTGCAGCCCAACACGGTGCTCAGCATCCAGGAACTGGACTACGACAACGGCCCCAGTGGCGCCATTCGTAAAGTCCGCCTCTATCTGCAACGCGGCGGCGTTGTCGGCATTCTCGAAGGACTCGACCCCGCAACTGTGGACTTCACCATCGCCACCGAATTGGGCCAAGCCCAAGCCATGGGCACCACCTTCGGCGTCTGGCACAGCCTCATTGGAACCCTGATCATCGTGAATGAAAAAGTCGTCCGCGTGGAAACCCCGCAGGGCGTCTTCCTGATCTCCGTGCTGGAAGGAAACAAATTCCTCATCACCCGCGAAACCACCCCGGAAAACGCCGTGGTCGTTGCCGCCACACCCCAGGAAATGGAGGCGTTCATGATTCTTCGCAGCGCCGCCCGTCAGTTCCTCGCCCGCAACGATATCCCTCCGCGTTTCACCCCCGGACCCGAATTGGCGGAACAAGTCCGCGATGCCGCCAAACGCTTCCGCGACATGTTCGACCCCCGTCTGAACCCCGACTTCATGACACCATTCCTGTCGCAGGGCGATTGATTTCTTGCTCATCCGCGCAGGCCCGCACCGGGGGGACACAGTTCACCCACATCGCTCATGAATCCGGACCTGCTGCAGCGCATCCGAAAAGGGGCGTTCGTCGCGGTTACCATCGAAAACGAAACCCCATTCTCAGGATATATCGGCGTCGATCCTTCGGTCCCGGCGGATTCCTTGCGCATGGACGGTTGTGTGCTCGATGAAAGCGGTCATTTGGAACGCATTTCGATCCGGCTGGCCGAGAGCGACATCACCTCCGTTCATTTTCTCAACGAACCCCCCACGTGGATCGATCTGGAGGGCCACTCCGTCACCATGGACGAAGGATTCTTCCCCGATCCTCCCGCCGGAGGATGACAACATTCACTCCTGTCACGCACCAAAGCGTCCACTACCGCGTGATTCGTCCTCCAGGCCATTGTCAGGCGGGGCGGTATCGGCGGAAGGCAGGGCGTTGACCAGATCAGTCCAATAGGAGCCGATCGGTGGTGGCGTGGCACGTGGCGGAAGCCGGTCGTCGTAGGCATCGAGCGAAAAAAGCCGGATGTCGCCGCCGCCCCACGCCGACACTGGCACCAGCCGGACCGCGGTCGTTTCGCGTTCCACCGGCGCATAGACCAACCGGTGAATATTGCCGGACTCTTCGAAAACGGTTTCCCAGCGTCCGGGGGAGGCCTCCGCCTCGACCCGGAATTCTTTCAGCAGCACAGCGGGCGGTGCGGCATCCTTTTTGTCCTTCTCGTAGGCACACGGGAGGCGTTTGGTGTCGGCCAGATTGCTGTCCGTCACCACCCGCAAACCGGCGATACGGCGTTTTTCGGGCCAGCGCATTTCAATCACCGAGCCACTCGCACCGGTCCATGAATGGGCGTCGCCGTCGATAGGCCGATCATGGCCGTCGCGCAGCGGCGCGGTTTCGCCCGGTCCGTTCAGAGCCGCCGCGCGCGTCGCGTCGGTGATAGCTCGCGCTTTGCCCGGCAACCAACAGTCGTCCTCCATCAACTGCTCCTGCAACAGGCGGAGTTTGCCGTCGCGAATACCGTCCGGTGTGATGCCTTCCGCCGCGCAGAGAGCGGCGGCCGTGCCCGCCGCCTGGCCGAGTATCGCGCAGGTCCCCATGACACGGGTGGAGGAAAGTGCGCAGTGGGTGGCCGAAATGTTGCGACCGGCGAAGAGCAGGTTGGGAATGTTCACCGAATAGAGACAGCGCAACGCAATGCCATAGGGCGAGGGAGCCGGGTGGAATAGCGTGGCTTTGCCGGGATAATAAAGTCCCGCCGGATGATGGTCGTCCATGCTCCAGCCGCCGTAAGCGATGATGTCATCGAATTTTCCACCCGCTTCCACGTCGTGCTGGGTGAGGATATGGGGGCCCTCGTAGCGACGGTTCTCGCGTTTGCCCGGCAGGCTTCCCAGCCAGCGCAGCCGCCAGTTGCGCAGCTTTTCCGCCTGCGGCCCGCGGTTCTTCAAATAATCCAGCACGCCCCAGGCCGTGCGGTAGAGTTCCTGCTGGATCGCGGCGCAATCGGTGATGGTATTCTGCAATCCGCCCAACTCGATCCACCAGAAATTCGCGCCGAATCCCTGGCCAACCCGCGAAGGCAGCAAGGTGTCTTTGTCGAAGCGGTGCGCCCAACCCGGCGGGGTGAACTCCTGCGGCCGCCCTGTTTCCTCCAGTTGCATGAGGATCGAGTTGCCCATCGTTTTGAGATCGGCCCTGGCGGGCGCGATCGGCTCCCCGAATTCCTCGCGGCTTTCGCGTCCGCTGCGAAAACGCGCGCCGCTGAGCGGAGCCAGAATCGAGTCGCCCGAACAATCGATAAACATCGTCGCGGTGACGTGGTGCCATGTTTGTGCGGGCAACTCCCACGCGTGCAGAGTGCGAATGCGTCCACCTTGCATCTCCAGATTGTTGCAAGAGCAGTTGAGAATCGTGGTGAGATTCGGTGTGAACGCGGCGAATTGGAACAACACGCTGTCCCAAATGGAATAAAGGCCGGATGGGTTGCGGGCGAGATTCTCCAGCTGCATTTCCTCCAGAATGCCGGTCTCCTTGTTATTGGCCCCGTGGGCACCGCAAATCCACATGCGGACCTCGGACGAAGCATTGCCCCCCAAGACCGGGCGGTCATGGAGCAGCAGCGTGCGCGCCCCGCGTCGGGCCGCAGCGACCGCCGCCACCAGCCCGGCCATTCCGCCCCCCACCACACAAACATCCACCTCATGGTTCTTCTGTTCCAAACACGGATTCATCGACCGGTAAACGTAGCCTGCCCCCTCCCTTTGGCAACATCCCTCAGAAGCTGCCTAAAAAGTGCGGATACTCCGTTTTCCTGCGGGTAAAATCCCGTGGGCGGCGTTGCCCTTCGGCCACGAGCTCAGGGCCGAGTGGCTCCTCCGTTGCGAAGGATGAGGCGGAGTTGTTTGCGGTGGAGGGACATGTGGATGGGAATGAGGCCAAGCCACTGGGCGGCGGTAAATGGACCGAACCAGGGATGGGGAAAGCTGTTGTTGTGGCGGTCAGGACCCGCGCCTGATTCGATCAACGCGGGCATGGATTGATGGAGGGCCAGAAACTTGTTCACCGCCCGGCGGCCCTGTCCGCCACTTGGCTTGACATCGGCAACCCCGCGTCGATCCACAATCCGGCGATTGTGGGACAGCGCCAAAACCAAGTCGCAGAACAATGTGCCTGTGATGTTCAAGTGCTCGAAGACCATGGAAGCAGACCAATGGCGCGAGCTATCCTCCAGACCGGGTAGCCGCCGCACCAGAACGCGGCGGTTCAAGACGTCGTCGTCCAGTTCCCCGACATCCCCGGCCATCGCAGTGGCCAATGGCGGTATTTCCGCCAGCGCACCCCTCCATGGATGAGCAATGCGGATCATGGGGCGGGAAACCATGCGCAACAACCAGCGTTCGATTGCAGGCAAGCCCGCGCCGGGAGGCTGCAAATGCATGGAGCTGCTCATCGACCCAAATTGCCTCGAAATCGACAATCGGCAAATCTTCCTCCGGTTATCCGGTCCCCGGGAGGGGGTGTTGGGTGGAAGGTTGGCAAGTGCATTGGGAATCCAAAGCGGCGCAGAGCGCCGCAGCCCAAAAGTTCTCACCCGCAGACACCTACCGATGGGTAAAATGAAAACGCCGAGGCGGGGTTTGACGCGGGGGGCGGGAGCGGGCAGGGTTTGGGGCGGACTTTTGATCCACACCGAGGAGGTTTATGGCCCGAAGCGACATTGAATCCGTTCTGAAGGAAAACCGTTCGTTCCAACCTTCCCCTGCGTTCCGCAAGCGAGCCCTGGTGGGGGACAAGGAAACTTACGAAAAGCTCCACCGGCAGTCGCTGCGAAATCCGGAAAAATTCTGGTCGAAGATGGCGAAGGAGCTGGAATGGATGAAGCCTTGGAAGACGCTGCTCAAATGGAAGCCGCCGTTCGCCGAGTGGTTCGTGGGTGGAAGACTGAACGTGTCGGCCAATTGCCTGGACCGGCATCTGGACGGACCGCGGCGAAACAAGGCTGCGCTGATCTGGGAGGGGGAACCCGGCGAGGTGGTGACACTGACTTACCGGCAGCTGCACGCGCAGGTGTGCAAGTTCGCCCATGTGTTGAAGCAGGAAGGCGTGACGAAGGGCGACCGGGTGGCGGTTTACATGCCGATGGTGCCGGAGGCGGTGGTTGCCATGCTGGCCTGCGCGCGGATCGGCGCGGTGCATAATGTGGTGTTCGGCGGTTTCAGCGCGGAGGCACTCAAGGAGCGGATCAATGACTCGCAGGCGAAACTGGTAGTGACGGCGGACGGTGGCTGGCGGCGCGGACAGATCGTGCCGTTGAAGGCGGGGGTGGACGAAGCGGTGAAAGGGACGCCGTCGGTGCGGAGGGTGATTGTGTTGCGGCGCACGGGGCAGGAGGTGGTGATGGGGTCGCACGACCGTTGGTATCATGAGTTGATGAAGGAAGCGCCGACCGACTGCCCGGCGGAGCCGTTGGACAGCGAGCACCCATTGTTCATTCTTTATACCAGCGGTTCGACGGGGAAACCCAAAGGCGTTCTGCATGCGACGGCGGGATATCTCCTCTATGTC
>CAZTYG010000015.1:0-703 GCA_964617445.1 uncultured Blastochloridaceae bacterium | reverse complement strand
CTTGCTGTATACCAGCGGCAGCACCGGCAAGCCCAAGGGCATCCTGCACACGACGGCGGGATATTTACTGGGCTGCCATCTTTCCACCAAATACGTTTTCGACCTGAAGGAGGAGGACCTGTATTGGTGCACGGCGGACATCGGCTGGGTGACGGGCCACAGTTATGTGGTATATGGCATCCTGTCCAACGGCGGCACCAGTTTGATTTACGAGGGGGCGCCAAACCATCCGCAGCCGGACCGGTTCTGGGAAATGGTGGAGCGCCACCGGCCGACCATTTTTTACACCGCGCCGACCGCGATCCGTGCGTTCATGAAGTGGGGGGATGACTGGGTGAAGAAACACGATCTGTCCTCGCTGCGCCTGCTGGGGTCGGTGGGGGAACCGATCAATCCGGAGGCGTGGATGTGGTATCACCGCACGGTGGGCGGGGAGCGTTGCCCGATCGTGGACACGTGGTGGCAGACAGAAACCGGCTCGCACATGATCACGACGCTGCCGGGGGCGGTCGGTGCCAAGCCGGGTTCGGCGGGACTGCCGTTCTTTGGCGTGGATGCCGCGGTAGTCGACGAAACAGGCAAAGAGGTGCCGCCCAACCACGGCGGCAAGCTGGTGATCCGGCGTCCGTGGCCGTCGATGCTACGGACCATTCACGGTGACGCGGCCCGTTACCGCAGCCAGTATTGGAGCGAGGTGCGCGGG
>CAZTYG010000014.1:7973-14822 GCA_964617445.1 uncultured Blastochloridaceae bacterium | reverse complement strand
AGGGGACTCATAAGCCCTTGGTCGGGGGTTCAAATCCCTCCGCTGCTAAGCGGACATTCAAAATAGTCCGGAGGACCACACTGATTCACGGAGGGGGGCAGGGACAAAAATCCCTCCCAAAGCACCTGCCAAAGCGGCGCGGAGCGCCCATTCCAAAACAGAGCTCGCGCTACTCACTCATAACGCGGCGTGGCCAGAAAGCCCGCGAGCGTGGACCAGCCGACTGACAGCAGGAGGCACAACAGTGCGCCTTCCGGAAGTCGCGGCAGCGCCCACATAGCCATCACAAGGCAGGCACCCGCCATCAAAACTCCGACCGGTAGCACCAAGAAGCGGTGGGGCCGAAGATAGTAGTGGATCATGTTCATCGTGTTTTCTTTCGGGATGGGTTAGGCCAGAACGGTGGCGGGGCGGGTTTGCAGCAGCGGGGCGAACTCCAAGCGGCGGCGCATCTGGCGCAGTGGGTTGTGACGGCTCGCCCGCAGCAGCTCGATTTGTGACCCAGTGGCGCGGCCGCAATGCGGGCACACTCCACGGTTCGCCTCCCAGTCCGCGCTGTTGGTGTCTTCCTGGCAGTGGTTGCAGTGAATCAAGGTTTCCATGTCTTTTTCCTTTCGTTGTTACTCGAACCACCATAAGACAGTGGGTAGGACATTGGCCGTCCTATGCTGACAATTTTCTAAAAAAACTTCCGGTGAACCTTCGACCCCATATGAGAAGAAAAAAAACCAACAGCCCGCGCCGGGCCGTAGCCGCAACCCGCTCCACACGCCCGCCACTGGCGCGGATGCTGCGGCTGCACGAGGAACTATCGGCGCGACGTTACCCCAACTGCCGGAAGCTCGCGGAGGCGCTGGAGGTCGCCGACAAAACGATCCAGCGCGATCTGGATTTCATGCGCGACCAACTCGACCTGCCGGTGGCCTACGACGCGCAGCGCTTCGGATTTTATTACACCTCGCCGGTGCACAGCTTTCCGACGGTACAGGTCAGCGAGGGAGAGTTGCTGGCGTTGTTTGTCGCACAAAAGGCCCTCGGCCCGTACCGCGGCACGCCGTTTGAAAAACCGCTGCAAGCGGCATTTCGCAAATTGACCGACGGGCTGAACCAGGAGGTTTCGTTTTCACCGGGGGACTGGGAGGCGTACTACTCCTTTCGCTCGACCGGCGCGCCGGTCGCCGATTTGGAGCGCTTCGAGCTGTTGAGCACCGCCGTCCGGGAATCGCACAGGGTCCGGTTCCTATACCGCAAATTGAAGAGCACCACCATGGAGGAGCGGACCGTGGAGCCCTATCATCTGGCATGTGTGGACAACCAGTGGTATCTCTTCGGCCGGGACTTGGCGCGCGACAGCATGCGGACCTTCGTCCTGACCCGTATGAGCGGCGTCCAAGACACCGGCGAAAGCTTTCAACGGCCCGCCGATTTTTCGCCGGAACGAATGTTGGATGGCAGTTTCGGTGTGTTCAGCGGTTCCGGGAAAACCAGCCATGTGCGGCTGGCCTTCGACGCCTTTGCCTCCCAGTTGGTGCGTGAGCGGGTCTGGCACTCCAGCCAGAAAATCCGGGAGAATCCGGACGGCACGCTGGAGTTGGAACTCAAACTCAAGAGCCTACCGGAGATCGAGCGCTGGGTGCTGAGCTGGGGTGCCCACGTCCGCGTAAAGGCCCCCGCCGAATTGGTGGAATCGGTGAAAGCAAGCATCCGGGCCATGGAGCGGAGTTATCGTGGTTGAACACGGGGCCCGGTGTGCGACCTGACATCACCATATCCGGGACGGGATAATGACCGTTTTCATTCCCGCCGCATGGGCGGCCAGAATGCCCGGCTCCGCATCCTCGAAGACCAGGCAGGCGGACGGAATCACGCCGAGTTTTTCCGCTGCCAGTAGATACATATCGGGCGCTGGTTTGCCGTGGACCACGTCCTCCGGGGTCACGACCACGGAGAAAACATCGCCCATGCCAATGAGTTCCAACGTCTGATGGACCACATTTTTGAAGCCGCCGGATACCACTGCCACCGGATGCGTGTGCGCCACTGCGCGGGCATAGGCGACCACCGCATCCAGAGGACGCACTTCCGGCAGCAGTTGCAGGAACAGCAATTCCTTTTCATGGGCGACGGCTTCGGCGTCCAGCGATGTGCCGTGGCGTTGGTTGAGGAGGGTAACGATCTTATTGGTTGCCACGCCTCCCAGAGAATAGAATTCGTCCTCGCCGAACTCGAACCCGGCGCCCGCCTCCGCCAGCGCCCGACACAATGCCCGGTAGTGAACCGGCATCGAATCGGCCAGGGTTCCATCACAGTCAAAAAGATAGGCTTCGTAGTCGCCGGCGGGGATTTCCAATTTCACGGCCCGGATGTTGGGGAAGCATGTCCCCGGCGTCAAACCCTCAGCGGGGCTAAAGTTCCGTCGGTCACTTCGGGGATTGCGCACCATGGTCTTGTCACTATGCTGGAACCCAGTTGTTATGTTGATTGCCGAGAGCCAGAACGATCTGATTCCAAACGCCCGGCTGGGCCACTATGTGATCATCGAACACATCGCCGAGGGGGGCATGGGTCATGTGTACAAGGGTTTCGAGGCCAGCCTGCAGCGCGAGGTGGCCATCAAGGTCCTGAAACCCGATCTGGCGGTGCAAAACGACAAGATCGACAGCTTTGATCGCGAGGCCCAAAGCATCGCTGCTCTCCGCCACCCCAATATTGTCCCCATCTATTTCGTCGGCCACCAGGGCGAACTCCATTACTTCGTCATGCCCTTTGTGGAGGGATCGACCCTGGATGACTGGATCGAGAGGGGAGTCACGCTGACCACCGAGCAGGCCACATGGGTGCTGGGCCAGGCCATCGAGGCGTTGGACTGGGCGTATCAACACGACATCGTCCACCTCGATATCAAGCCGTCCAATTTCCTGGTGGATCCCAACGGACTAATTTATCTGACCGACTTCGGCCTGGCCCAAACCCTGAGTCATCCGATCCAGTCGGAGACCGGGGAATGTTTCGGCACTCCGGCCTACATGAGTCCGGAGCAGATCATGCAGCAGGAACCGGACCTGCGCAGCGATATCTACTCACTGGGGGCGACGATGTACCATTTGATGACGGGGATGTTCCTGCATGACGGGGAAACCATCACCACCATCATTCGCGGCCACATCGAACAGCCATTCCCTTTGGACGCCGCTCGCTCCAGCGGCCTGCCGCCGGGCTGGATCGCCCTGCTCCAAAAAATGGCGGAGCGAAACATCGAAAAACGTTATCAGGCCTATGGCGACCTGCGCAACGCCCTCCAACAGGTGGACCGGCTCGGCCCCACCCTGGTCTCCCAGCCGCACAAAACGGAAACGGAGGAGGAAGCCAACACGATGCTTCCCGTCCCCCACCGCACCAACGCCTCCCAGGAATATCTCTTCGGCCTGCTCAGTCCACGCTACGGTTCATGGACGCAGAACGCGATCGACATCGGCATTGAAAAAAACCGCGCCGAGGTGGTACGTCTGATCACCCGCACCGAAAAACCGATGCGCCTCAACCGCATGGCGCCGCCGTTACGCGAGATCATGACGACCTCCGACGTGGATATCGAGGACCTGTTGGAGGCCATGGCCGCCATGCCCGAAGTGGACATCTTTCTTCTTTCTCTGGCCAACACCGACTTCACCCAACCCGGCCGGGACGTCACCACCAGGCGCAAGGCCATCCGCTCCGTCGGCGTGGACCTCTCACGCCAATTGATCCTGCTGGCCCTCGCCCTCCGGCAGGAATTCCGGCCGGGTCCCGAATTCGACTGGCGCCCGCTCTGGCAGCACAGTGTCGCCACCGGCTTGATTACCCGCTACCTGCTCGACCTTTGCCTGGGCAATATCATGCCCGGCCAGTCTTTCGCAAAAAAAACCCAGTCCATCAGCCTCGGTGCCAAGCTGCTGCGCAGCCCCATGGAAAAGGCCCGCGACGCCGCATTCGCCGCCGGATTGGTCCACGGCTTCGGCAAGCTGGTCTTCGCCGAAGTCGCCCCCTACCCTTTCTATGCCGTCATGCGCAAAGCCATCGAGGAAATGGTGCCGTTACGCACCATGGAAAAACGCATCTTTGGTATGGACCACTTGGAAGCCGGCCTGGTCTGGCTGGAAATGCACCGGATCGATTCCATCCTGCGCCATGCCGCCTCCGGCTGCGAAGACTGCCAGCGCAAGTCCACCCCTCTGGCTTACGCGCTGGCGCTGGCCAACCAGATCAGCAGAATCCACGGATTCGGTTACAGCGGCGATCCCGTCATCGAATTTCGCAACCTCTGGAAGACCCAGGCATGGCGCGAACTCAAAGCACATTCCAAAGCCGCCCTTTCCGACGACGCCATGGAGGAGATCGTGCTGGCCCAGCTCGGCCAATTGCCCTTGCTCGAACCGGTGATCGGGACATAATCCCGCCCTTATGCAAGTCACTCTCACTCGCGAATTCTCCTTCGACGCCGCCCAGTCCCTCACCGTGTTCCCCGAGGGACATAAATGCCGCGCCCTGCACGGTCATTCCTTCCAAGTCCAGATATCCGTCACCGGGGAAGTCGATCCCGCCACCGGCCTGCTCTTTGATCACGCGAAAATCAAAGAGGCGGCCGCACCCTTGGTCGAACAACTCGATCACTCCTACCTCAACGAAATCGTGGGCCTTGAGAATCCGACGATCGAACACCTCTGCAAATGGTTCTGGGACCGCTTGGTGGACAAACTCCCCGGTCTCAGCGAGGTTGCTTTGTTTGAAACCCCGCGCGCCTGGTGCCGCTACCAGGGGCGTTGAACCTCCCCGTCTTTCATGGCATGAAAGCGCGCGTCTTCGCCACCCTCACCCTCATCGGGCGCGACAAGTCCGGCGTCATCGCCGCCGTCACCCAATACCTCTTCAAGCGCGGCGCCAACATCGAAGCCCTGGAAGAACAGGTCAGTCGTGGCAAATTCAGCATGACCCTGCAGGCTTCTTGGGAGCAACTATCCCCGGCTGAGTCCCGCGACGTCGGAACCGAACTCGCCGCTGTGGCCGCACAACTCGGCATGGAGCTGACCCTGCACTTTCACGCCGCCCACCGCCGCCAGCGCATGGCAATCCTGGTCACCCGCGAATCCCACGCCCTGGAACAAATCATCGCGGCGGCCCGCTCTAAAAAAATCGGAGCCGAGCCTGCGGTGGTCATAGGCAGTCGGCCCGATCTCAAACCACTGGCCGACGCCGCCGGACTGCCGTTCCACCATGTCCCCTTCACCGACCGGTCCAAGGGCGAAAAACAGACCCTGGAACTGCTGGCCCGCCACGAGGCCGACTTCATCGTGCTGGCCCGCTTCATGAAAATCCTATCGCCCGATTTCGTCTGGCGTTGGAAAAACAAAATCATCAATATCCACCCATCACTTCTGCCCGCGTTCCCTGGAGCGTCCGCATACCGGCAGGCCTACGAAAAAGGTGTGAAGATCGTCGGCGTCACCGCGCACTTCGTCACTCCCGACCTCGACCAAGGGCCGATCATCTGCCAAGAAAGCTTCAAGACCAGGCCCGACGAAAACCTCGCGTCCATCATCAAACGCGGGCAGGCCTGCGAAGCCAAGTGTCTGGTGCGCGCCGTGCGGCTCTTCCTCAAAAACCGCCTGGATGTCCACTGGGGTCGGGTGTACGGGGTTTGATCCCCGCGTGGCCCAGGACATCCTCGTTTAGCGCCATCTCGTTCGGCGAATCCTCACCCGCATCCTGCGCCTCCGCCTCCAGTTCCAATCCGGCTACCGCCGCATCCCCCTCGTCCAAGGGGTCGGGATAGCCGTCATCGACGATCCCAACGCTTCCGGGCAAACGTTCTTTGGACTCCGGTCGTCTGTCGGAATCGGACAGAGCGGGCCGAGCGCGTTTGAGCAGGCTTGCAGGAGGGATCACCCGGGAAGGCATGTCCTCCGGATTCGTCTCCGCAAATGCCCCGGTAGGCGTCCGCACCGCCGCCGCTTCCTTCGGAAATAAATCTGCACGCGATTTCCGCGCGGCCTCCTCGGCGGCCTCCAACCGTGATCTCAATTCCCTGTTTTCCTCCTGCCGTGAGTGCAACCCCCGCTCCATCTCAGCAATCAAGCGCTCCCTTTCCTCCAGAATCCCTTGCAACCGTCCGCGCTCGGCGTCAGCTTCCGCGGTGCGCCTCTCCGCTTCCTCCAAGCTTTCGCCCGCCTCGCGCAAGCGGTCCCGCAACCCGTTCAAATCGTCCGCACGCTCCTCCTGTTCCGCTTTCATGTCCTCCATGCGCACCCTCAGGGCGTCCAGTTCTTCGTGCAAAGTGGTCAAAGAAGCCGCCGTCTCGTCCCGGTCGCGGGTGATGTCCGCCAAGTCCTTTTCTTTTCCGGCCAACGACTCGCGCAAATCCACCGCTTCCCGGTTCTGCTCCCGTAATTCCGACTCCAGACGGCTTACCATCTCCTCCTTTGCCCCCGCCTCCGTCCGCGAAGATTCTTCCAGGGCCGCAAGCGAAGCGGCGGTTGCGTCACGGTCGTGAATGGTCTCGTCCAAGCTTTTCTCCTTCTCCGCCAATGCCTCCCACAGTCCCGTGATTTCCCCGGTCCGCCCTCGCAATTCCTTTTCGAGCCGGGCGATGGACGCGTCCTTCGCGGCGGCCTCTTTGCGCGTGGACTCCTCGATGCCCGCCAGTTCCCGCTGCAGCCTTTCCATTTCGGTGCCCTGACGCTCCAGTCCACCCGCCAAATCCTCCAACTTCGCCCCCATTTCCTCAGCCAACGTGTGGTAACGCTGTTCCCATGACAACGCCAGTGCGGAAGCCTCATCAAACCGCACGCCCAAGGCCGAGAGTTTTTCCTCCCG
>CAZTYG010000014.1:0-7963 GCA_964617445.1 uncultured Blastochloridaceae bacterium | reverse complement strand
CCGGTCGGTGACAAATTGACGGCTCTCCAGCAGCGCGTGGTCCTGCGCCCGCATTTTTTCCTCCAAGGAATCCACTAACTTGCGTGTCTCTTCCAATTGCGCGGAAAGCCGGTCGCCGCGACCAGTGGACGCGGCCAGTTCCACCCGGGCATCTTGAAGTTCGTTACGCAGGACTTCGGCAGATTTTCGCAACGCGCGCAGGGACGCCTGTTCCGCTGCGAGATCGTCCTGCAAGGACAACATGGGCCGCAGGTCCTCCACCTGCGCCAGGTAACGCCAGCCACCCGCCGTTTCCGCCCTGCGTGCGCTCAGCACCATTCGCACCTGCGCCGCGCCGTCCGGGATCATCCACAAGGCCCGGTCCGCCCACACCGTGCGCTCTCCGGCCGCCAGCGAGTCCAGTCCGGCCCGCAGACCCGGGCGCGTGTCGGCGTGCGCCAGATCGATCAAGGCTGCCCGCCCGGTGCCGTCGGCGGGCAGTCCGGCTAGCTTCTTCCACGCGCCATTGCAGAGCTCCACATGGAAATCGGCGTCCAGCAGAGCCATGGGCGCCTCCGCTCTCTCCACCAAAAATTCCATATCCTCGCGCAACTGCGCCGTTTCATGCCGTGCGCGGTGGACCTCGGTCACATCGCGGACCAGTGCGGCGACCTTTTGCCCGCCATCCTCGGCGCGTTTGCGCAGCGTCCACGCGGCACGGAACATTCCACCTGCGGAATTGGCGCAAATGGTTTCCACAGCCAGTTCACCGTCTCCTGAGTCCAGCCACTGCCGCAACTCCGGCGGAAACGAATCCGTCGCGATCATGTCCGCCCAGCCTTTGTAACGCCAGGTTTCGGCGTCGAATCCGAACATCCCCAGAAAATCCCGCGATGCCCATGTCAGCACGCCGCCGGAATCGAGAACCGCCAGCGCCAGACCCGGCTGATCGCGCATTTCCACTTCGCGTTCGCGCAGCATCTTCAGCGCCTCGCGTTCCCGCAACACCGGTTCGAGGTCGGTCATCGCAACCAGCCACCCCTCGCCGGCCGCCCCGGACGCCGCGCGCACCACTACCGATACCCGCCGTCCAGGTACTCCTTCCGATGGCTTCAGGCGCGTCTCAAACGAACCGCCGCCGTCCGCCAACACCTGCTTCCACTGCAGCATCAGGCGCACATCCCCGGCGTCGAAAACCGCTCCGGGCAGGACCGCCGTGCCCGCTTCGATCTCGGACGCGCCGCACCAGCGCATCCATGCCGTGTTGGCCCGGAGCACCCGTCCGCCGCGCTCGACCCGCGCCAGCGCCATCCCGGACGAATCACCAACCCCCGCCACCAAATCCCACCAAAGCTCACCAGTTTTTCCGGCTTCCAGCGCGGTGGTGATGTCAGTCACGCTGATAAGAATCTCCGCCCCGGCCTTTCCACGTCGCCGCTCCACGTGGATTTCCAACGTGCGACCGGGCCGCACACCGGGTTGCTTCCACTCCGCCCGTCCGCGTCCGCCCGCGAGGCACTCCTCCAGTGCGGAACCGCCGGCAGTCAGCACCTCCCGCAACGCCGCCCCCGGCGCACATCCGGTCCCGATCAGCGACGCCGCACCGGCATTGGCAAACACCACCGAACCGGAGGCATCGGCCAAAATCATTCCGCCCGGAGCCGCTTCCAACACCGAGGACAACCGGTCGGAGGAAACAGCCAGCGCGTGTTCGGTGGAAGACAACCGGCTTTCCAGGTCCCGGACCGCACCCAGGTCCTCCCACACCCCGATCACTTTGGCCGAAGTCGCGCTCTCACCACAGGGGCGCAACTGGAGGCGCACCGGACACAGCCCGTCGCGCTCGGTTTCCAACAAAACTTCCACCTTCAAAACATCCGCTCCGCCCGCGTTGTTCGCGGAATTTTTCAAAAATTCCCCCACCCGTTGCCGGTCCGCCGGATTCGCCAGCCGATCCCACCATGGTGTCGTAACCCCCAGTGCACGGCGCGCGCGGGCGTCGGCCCAGAGCACCGACCCGGTGGCGTCGGTATGAAAAACCCCGCACGGCAGCAACGCGGCCTCCGCATCCCGGACTCCCTTGAGCGCGTCCACCTCCCGCTCCAACACCCGTCGCTCCCGCAGCGCGGCGGATATGTCTTCAAAAACCGCCCAGAACTGCTCGTCCCCGCCGGCCGTTGGCGGAACCAAACGCGCGGTGAAGCGCCCCTCGCACGGCGTTCCGTCCGCCGCCTTGATCGAAAGCTCCAGCGCATAGCCTTCCTGTTTTTGGGCCAGAGAAAACTCCCGCGCTTTTTGTTCCCGTTCCGCATCCGCTGCGGACAGGAAACGGGACAAGGCGGCACCTTTCCATTCTTCCGAACGACACCCGGTCAAATCGGCAAACCCCCGGCCCGCCTCCACCACCACGCCGTCACGGTCGATCAGCACATGACTGGAGGACGGATGGCTCCCCGCCACCCGGATCAGCGCCTCCCGGTGGGCAAGGTCCGCTTTGAGGTTCGCGCTGTCGCGCAACAGCACCACCGCCGCCGCCAACCTTCCGGAAAGCTGCCGCAGCACGCCTTTCAACAACCAGGGCCGTTCGATCGGACGTGTCCCCAGCAGCACCAACGTCGCTGCGGCCGACCCGCGCCCTTGGAACAACGGAACCGCCGCCAGACTTTGTACACGGTTGGCCTGGAAATATTCCTGCTCCGCAAAAGCCGCCGCCAAACCATCCGGAACCAGCACCGGTTCGGCGCTGCCCGCCGCCATCCCCTCCAGGGGCGATTTCCGGATATCGAAATCGATATTCTCCACGCTGGCGCCGTTGCTCACCGCGGCCAGCGTCCGACGCTTCTTGTCGCCCCGGCCCTCCAGCACCATCGCCCAGTCCATTGAAAACCGCTTGGACAAAAGGCGCAACGCCATGCCCGGCAGGGTCGTCCCCTCGTAGCCCGCCATCTCCTTCTCCAACTCCGCCACCTCGCGCTTCACTTCCAGCGCCTGGTGTAAAGCAGCATGCGATGACAGGTATTCCTTCACCACGTCCCGCACCCCCGCCAGTTTCGTTTCCACCGCCGGGGTCAACTTGCGCTCGATGTCGTCGATCAAACAAACCGCACCCGCCACCTCCCCCGCGTGCGCCATCGGCGCCACCATGATCGTCCGAACCTTGCCGTCCTTCGGATCGGTCCGCACCCCTTCGGGATATGCCACGATTTTGAGAATCCCGGCGATATCCTCCCCCTTTCCCGACGCCAGTTGCCCCCGGATATCCTCCCGCGCCCCCGTAAGAACAAAGCTGCGCACCATGTTCTCCCACAACACCACTCCGTCCCGGTCACAGATCACAATCGCGGGCATCCCCATCGCCTCCCGCGCCATTACTCCCAGCCGTGCGAATAACGCCTTGTCGATGTCACGCAGGTCCAGAATAAAATCCCGGTCCGGCTCGTAGCGCCGCTCCCGCTCCGGCTGCGACTCCTCCTCCACTTGGGATTTGCCGAACAACGACTTGAAACCACCGGAGGAGATGAATTTTTCAATCATGGCGAACCTTCCGCTTTTATAGAGGCATATGCTGGCAATTGAAATTTATTTTCACAGGTCATTGTTGATATTCAGACCACGCAAAACTCGACACCTCATGCTGGTACAGAATTGAATCACGTGGTTTCAATCGGCTCCTGCCGCTGGACGCTGGACATCACAGCGGCGGGGGCTAATTTCAGGACCTTATGTCCGAACTGGCCAAAGCCTACGAACCCGCTCCCGTCGAGGCGAAACGCTACGCCCAGTGGCTGGAGCGCGGGGATTACCATGCCGACCCCGCATCGCCCAAGCCCCCCTACTCCATCGTCATCCCCCCGCCCAACGTCACCGGCATGTTGACCATGGGTCACGTGCTCAACAACACCATTCAGGACATTCTTGCCCGCCGCGCCCGCCTCCAGGGCCACGAGGTCCTCTGGCTGCCCGGCACCGACCACGCCGGCATCGCCACCCAGACCGCCGTCGAAAAGTCCCTGCGCAAAACCGAGGGCAAGACCCGCCACGACTTCGGCCGCGACGTCTTCCTTGAAAAAGTCTGGGAATGGAAAGAAAAACACGGTGGCATCATCATTCAACAGCTCAAAAAACTCGGCTGTTCCTGCGATTGGCAGCGCGAACGTTTCACCATGGACGACCACTACCACAAGGTTGTCCAGCAGTGCTTTGTCACCCTCTACGAGCGCGGTTATATCTACCGTGGCAAACGCATGGTCAACTGGTGTCCCGCCTCACTGACAGCCATCTCCGACGAGGAAGTCATCCCCAAAGCCCAGAATAGCGTCCTCTACCACATGCGCTACGAGGTCGCCGAAGAACCCGGCACCTTTCTCGACATCGCCACCACCCGCCCTGAAACCTTGATGGGCGACACCGCCGTCGCCGTCCATCCCGGCGACGAACGTTTTCAACACCTCATCGGTAAACACGTCTGGCGGCCCTTCCCCAAAGAACAAATCCCCATCATCGCCGACGACCACATCGATCCCGCCTTCGGCACCGGCGTGCTCAAAGTCACCCCCGCCCACGACAAAGCCGACTTTGAAATCGGCCAGCGCCACCAGTTGCCCGCCATCGATGTGCTGCATCCCGATGGCCGCATCCACTGCCCCACCGTCCCCGAACTCGACGGCATCGACCGCTTCGAGGCGCGCAAAAAAGCCGCCGCTATGCTTCAGGAACTCGGCCTGCTCATCCGTGAGGAGCCTTACCAGAACAATGTCGGTTTCAGCGAACGCGCCGATGTGCCCATCGAACCCCGTCTCTCCGAGCAATGGTTCCTGCGCTATCCGAAGATCAAAGAGGCCATCAACATCGTCCGCGACGGCACCATTCGCTTTTTCCCCGCCCGCTGGGAAAAGGTCTATGACCACTGGCTCGAAAACATTCAGGACTGGTGCATCTCCCGCCAGCTCTGGTGGGGCCACCGTATTCCCGTCTGGTATTGCGGCGAAGAAATTCGCTGCCAGATCGACTCCCCCGGTGCCGCATGGCAGCAGGACCCCGACGTCCTCGACACTTGGTTCTCCTCGTGGCTCTGGGCCTACGAAACCATGGACGAAGCCACCCGCAAACGCTTCTACCCCACCAGCGCCCTGGTCACCGGCCCCGACATCATTTTCCTGTGGGTCGCCCGCATGATCATCGCCGGACTCGAATTTCAGCCCGGCGGCGACCAAACCCAAGACAACCTCGCCTTTCGCCACGTCTATTTTACCGGCCTCATTCGCGACAACAAAGGCCGCAAGATGTCCAAGTCTCTCGGCAACTCCCCCGACCCCCTCGACCTCATCGCCAAATACGGAGCCGACGGCCTTCGCTTTGGCCTCATGCGCATCGCCCCCCAGGGCCAGGACATCCGCTTCGACGAAAAACAAATCGAAGAAGGCCGCAACTTCTGCAACAAACTCTGGAACGCCTGCCGCTTTCGCGCCATGCAAGGCCCCATCGACCCCCACGCCAATCCAGCGCAGGTCGGAGGTCAGAGGGCAGAGGACGGAGAGCAGAGATCAGAGGACAGAAGTCAGAAGTCAGAATCTGAACCCCAATCGAAAAACGAAAATCGAAAATCGAAAATCCTCTCCCCCTTCTCCCACGATCTCCTCATCAAACTCGACACCCTCATCGAGTCCGTCGAACGCGGATACGCCGACTACCAATTCAGCCAGGTCGCCGGCGACATCTACGCCTTTGTCTGGGACGAATTCTGTTCGCGCTTTTTGGAGGTCGCCAAGGCCGACTTCCACAATCCCGACTCCCCCACGCGCGCCGGCACACTCGCCACTATCGACTACGTCCTCTCACGCGTTCTGCGCCTGCTCCATCCCTACGCCCCCTTCATCACCGAAGAACTCTGGCTGGAACTAGGCTTCGGCTCCTCCACCATCCAGTTCGCCGACTGGCCCGCAAAAAGCACCACCGCATGGGACGAGCAAGCCGCCGCCCGCGCCCGTGCCCTCTACACCACCATGGACCTCGGCCGCAGCTTGCGTGGCGAATTTGGCATCGCCTCCAACCAAAAAGCCACCTTTCAACTCAAAGACACCCACCTCGACCCCGCCGATCTGTCCACCCTCACCTCCCTGCTCAACGCCTCTTCGCTCGAACTCGTCGCCCAAGCCCCCGCCCGCACCCCCATGCTGCCGACACCGGTTGGCGAACTATTCCTACCGCTGGAGGGATTGGTCGATATCGACAAACTCAAAGAGCGCTTCGAAAAAGAACTGCTCAAAGCCCGCGCCGACCGCGACCGCGAGGAAAAAAAACTCGCCAACGAAACTATGCTGGCCAACGCCCCCTTGGAAAAAGTGGACGAATGGAAATCCCTCCACCAAGCCGCCCTCGACCGCATCAAAAAACTCGAAACCCAGCTCGCGCAGCTCTGATATCGACATTTGTCTTGTGGTTGGAACAAATTCCTTTAGCGCTTGCACTCATGAGCACAGAATCCACCACCCCGGACACCCACCTCGGCGGTCAAGAATCCTCCCAGTGGGCCGACGCCCGCGAAGCCGCCGAACGTTACCAAAGCCCGGACTGGCGGTTGCTCTGGTCAGATGAATTCGACAAGGACGGCGCCCCCGACCCCGCGCGCTGGACCTATGAAGAGGGCATGGTGCGCAACAAAGAGGCCCAGTTCTACACCCATGATCGGCGTGAGAACGCGCGCATCGAAAACGGTAATCTCGTCATTTCCGCCCGCAAAGAACCCTGGCAGGACGCCGTCTACACCTCGGCCAGCCTCACCACTCACGGTCGATTCTCCTTCTGTTACGGCAAAGTGGAAATCCGCGCGAAAGTCCCCGGCGGACGCGGCACCTGGCCCGCTCTCTGGACCCTCGGCGACTCGATTTCCACTGTGCGCTGGCCCCGTTGCGGCGAAATCGACCTCATGGAACACGTCGGCTTCAACCCCGACCACTTCCACTTCACCGTTCACACCGAGGCTTTCAACCACGTGCGCGGCACCCAACGGGGAACCAAAATCAAAGCCGATAACGCCACCGCCGACTTTCACCGCTTCGGACTGATCTGGACCCCGGAACGCCTGGAATGGTTTCTCGACGACACCAAAGTTTTCGAATTCGCGAATACCGGAGGCGGCATCGAAGAATGGCCCTTCGACACCCCGCAATATTTGATCCTATGCCTTGCCATCGGCGGCACATGGGGCGGTTCCCAAGGCATTGACGACTCGATTTTCCCGGCCGATCTGCTGGTCGATTACGTCCGCGTCTGGCAGAACCACCCGATTTGAGTCCGGCAATGCGCCCGTCCCCATGACTACAGAAATCATCCTTTTCGCCCTCTCCTTCCCGCTGCTCTGGCTGGGCATCTTCGGCTGCATCTCCCTGCTCGGCGGCTGGCACAAGCTTGCCTCTCGCTTTCGAACCGACACCCCGCGACCCGACGGCGCCCTTGCCTGGCAGACCGCCGCGCTCCTCCAGGGCGGCATCCCCAGCGGCTACAACCGCATCCTCCACATTCACGCCGGACCCAACGGCATCCACCTCTCCGTGCCTTGCCTCCTCCGTTTCCTCCACCCCCCGCTCCTTATCCCGTGGGCCGATACAAAAAAGGTCGAGCGGGTCGAATTCATGTGTCGCGAATCGACCCTGGTGGAACTCAACGACATTCTCATCCGCATCCGTTTCTACGGCCGGGCCGGTGACCTCGTCTTTCAACAATTCAAGAAGTCCCGCAAGCGCTGATTCGCATTGAGATTCCGACATCGGCTTCTATATTCAATTCTATGTCCGAACCCTCCGCCTACGCCGACCCCGTCCTCCTGGCCGTCCGGCGCACCGCGGAATATCTCAAGCGCCCGCCGGACGACGACAAAGACCCCGTCCACCGCCACCGCGTCGCCACCAAGCGCATCCGCTCCTACCTGCGCCTGCTCAAGCCCTCACTTCCCAAAGAAGACTACCAGACCCTCAACCGCAAACTC
>CAZTYG010000013.1:9901-15181 GCA_964617445.1 uncultured Blastochloridaceae bacterium | reverse complement strand
GAGCGGTGGTGGACGAACACGTCGAGACCGGCCCCGGCTGCGAAATTCGCGCCCACGCCATCCTTACCGGCCATACCCGCATCGGCGCGCGCAACATCATCGGTTACGCCGCTGTCATCGGCGCCGAACCGCAGGACCTCTCCTATCAAGGCGCGCTTTCCTACACCCGGATCGGCGACGACAACACCATTCGCGAACACGCCACCATTCATCGCGGCACCAAAGAGGGCAGCGCCACCGAGATCGGCGACCGTTGTTTTTTGATGACCGGCAGCCACGTCGGCCACAACTGCCGCGTCGGCAACGACGTCATCCTGGTCAACAACGTCCTGCTCGGCGGCTATGTCGATGTGGGGGATTTCGCTTTTCTCGGCGGCGCGGTCGTGGTCCATCAATTCACCCGGATCGGTGCCCACAGCATGACCCGCGGTCAAACCCGGTTGGGCATGGATGTGCCGCCGTTCTGCATGGCCGTGGACACCAACACCCTCTGCGGCATCAACCGCGTCGGCCTCAAACGCCGTGGCTTCGGCGCCGACGCCCGCAAGCGCATCCTGGCCGCCTACGATATTCTCTTTCGTACCGGCCGCAACCGAACCCAGGCGCTGGCGGAGCTCGCGCGCCATCCCGATGCCAACACCGCGGAAATCCGCGCCATCACTGACTTCGCCGCCACCACCAAACGCGGCCTCTGCACCCACCGCGAGGCCGCGGATGCCGGCGAAGACAGTTAACCGTTGAAAAATCTTTTTCTCCCGCCGTTGTTCACAACCGGCAATGATTTCTTTTGATCTCCGCTGCGCGCTGTCCCATGCTTTGCGTCCCTTATGAGCGTGAATGTCGTCAGCACCGCCGTCGTTGGCGCCTCCGGTTATACCGGCGATGAATTGCTGCGCATCCTCCTGCGCCATCCCGGCGTTCGTATCACCGCAGTCACCTCGCGCCAGTCCGCCGGAAAAAAACTCTCCGCCGAACTTGGTGCCGCGGCCGCTCACAGCAGCCTGGCTTTTGAGAACCTCGGACCCGACGCGGTCGCCGCGCGTGCCGATGTCTTTTTCCTCGCGCTGCCCCACGGCGTGGCGGCGGAATACGCCGTGCCCCTGCGCGCGGCGGGCAAACAGGTCTTCGACCTCAGTGCGGACTTTCGAATCAAGGACACGACGCTCTACAAGGAATTCTACAACCACGATCATCCGGCCCCGTCCTTGTTGGCGGAGGCGGTTTACGGCCAGCCCGAGACCAACCGCGAGGCGCTCCTGCATGCGGACTTGGTCGCATGTCCGGGATGTTATCCCACCAGTTGCATTCTGGCCCTGGCACCCGCCCTCCAGCATGGCTGGATCGACCCCCGTTCCATCTGCATCGCCTCCCAATCCGGTGTTTCCGGAGCTGGAAAAAAAGCCGACCTTCTTTACTCCTACTGCGAACGCGACGGCAACATCCAGCCCTACAGCGTGACCGGGCATCGCCACATTCCCGAAATCGAACAGGAACTCTCCCGCATCGCCGGAACAGCCGTAGGCATCAGTTTCGTGCCGCATCTCGCGCCGCTCGTCCGGGGCATGATGACCACCGCCTTTGCCACCCTCACCGCTACTGTCTCCTCCGCCGAGGCCGCTGCCGCCTACCGTGAGTTCTATCAAGGCTCGCCCTTCGTCCACGTCCCGGAAGACGACCGTCTGCCGGAAACACGGAGGGTTGCCCGCACCAACGTCGCCGAGGTCGCCGTGCGTGTCGATGAGCGCGCCGGACGGCTTATCGCCATGGCCGCCATCGACAATCTCGGAAAAGGAGCGGCCGGCCAGGCCGTGCAGGCATTTAACTTTCGAATGGGATTTGAGGAGACCACAGGATTATGGTGAACACAGCGGAACCGAAATGGATCAAAAACGGCGGCGTCGCCACGGCACCCGGCTTCACGGCCGGCGGAACCACCTGTGGAATCAAGGACGGGGATAAAAAAGACCTCGCCATGGTCGTCTCCGAAACCGAGGCCGAGGTGGGTGCCGTTTTCACCACCAATGCCATCAAAGCCGCCCCGGTGAAAGTCAGTATGACCCATGCCCGCCGCGGACGGGTCCGCGCGGTCGTCCTCAACAGCGGCAACGCCAACGCCTGCACCGGCGTCCAGGGCATTCGCGACGCCCAGGCCATGGCCCAGGCCGCCGCCACCGCCGTCGCCTGCCGCAAAAACGAGGTCCTTGTCTGCTCCACCGGACGTATTGGCATCCCGCTGCCGATCAAAAAAATCCTCAAAGGCATCGAAAAACTCGCACCCAAATGCACCCGCGCCGGCGGACGCACCGCCGCCCGGGCCATCATGACCAGCGACACCATTCACAAAGAATGCGCCCTCAGCCTCGAACTCGGCGGGCGCATCATCACCATCGGCGGCATGGCCAAAGGTGCCGGCATGATCCACCCCAACATGGCCACCATGCTCGCCTGCATCACCACCGACGCCGCCATCTCTTCCCCCCTCCTGCGCAGCTGTGTCACCGAGGCCGTTAACCTCAGCTTCAACCGCATCTCCGTCGATGGCGATACCAGCACCAACGATACCGTCATTGTCCTCAGCAACGGCCTGGCCGGAAACACCCCCCTCAAGGCCGGCCACTCCGACCTCGAAAAATTCCAGGAGTCGCTCATCGCGGTCATGCGCCGACTCGCCCGCATGATCATCGAGGACGGCGAGGGCATTACCAAAGTCGTCGAACTCCAGGTCAAAAACGCCGTCAGCGAGCGCGACGCCCGCCGCATTGTCAACGCCATCGCCCGCTCCCCGCTGGTCAAATCCTCCTGGTGCGGCAATGATCCCAACTGGGGCCGCATCATGGACGTCATCGGCTACTCCCGCGCCCGCGTCAAAGAAGAACTCATCGATATCTTCTACGACGGCGTCATCGCCGTCAAAGGCGGCGTTGCCAGCCCAACCCCTTCCTCCCGGTTGCGCAAAATCACCGCCAAACGACACTTCACCATCACCATCGACCTCCACAACGGCAAGTCCTGTTACGACCTTCTCATCAACGACCTCACCGAAGCCTACGTCACCTTCAACAAAGGCGAATAAAACCACCCCGCCCATCCTCCGCGCCATGTCCACCGACTTCCAGGACTCCATCTTCCGCGCCGACGTCCTCATCGAGGCCCTTCCTTACCTCCAGAACTTTCGCGGCTCCACCGTTGTCATTAAATATGGCGGCAGTGCCATGGAAGACCCCACACTCGTCGAAGGCGTTCTCAAAGACATTGTTTTCCTCGAAGCCGCCGGTATCAACCCCGTTGTCGTTCACGGCGGCGGCAAAGCCATCAACAAAGCCCTCGCCGCCTCAGGCGTCCAGCCCCGCTTCGCCGCCGGACTCCGCGTCACCGACGCCGATACCATCCGGGTCGTGGACCACGTCCTCAACAGCGAGGTCAATCCCGCCATTGTCGAGGGCATCAACTCCCTCGGCGGCCGTGCCGTTCCCTTCAACGGCCGTGACGTCTTTCGCGCCCGCAAGGCGCCTCCCGCCACCGTTGATGGCAACGAAGTCGATCTCGGTTTTGTCGGCGAAGTCGATGGCTGCCAGATCGTCCGTGTTCTTGAGGCCGTGCGGGCCGAAACCGTTCCCGTCATCTCCCCGCTGGGGCAGGATACCGACCGGCTTCCCTACAACATCAACGCCGACGTCGCCGCCGCCGAGATCGCTTTGAGCATCGAAGCTGCCAAAATCATCTACCTCTCCGACGTCAACGGCATCCTCATGGACCCCACCGATACCGCAAGTCGCCTTCCCACCGTCGATCCCTCGGCCATCGAAAAACTCATCACCGACGGCGTCATCACCGGCGGCATGCTCCCCAAAGTCCATTCCTGCCTCCGCGCCCTCCAGCACGGCGTCCAAAAAATCCACCTCATCGACGGCCGCATCCCCCACGCCCTCCTGCTCGAACTCTTCACCGACCGCGGTATTGGCACTGAAATCATTCCTACGGGGTGAGCATCTCCGATCTGTAGGACGAGCGCTCCGCTCGTCGAGGGACCCGTCCTGGTTCACAGTAGAGTCATCCCCCCCGGTATATAATGTCGGCAAACAGAACCAACATCTACTTTCACTTCAACATTCCTCCAGACCGATTTGATACGGCCAATTGCTCCAACAATCCACCAAACCGGCTCTTACCGGGTTTTCGCGCATATACAACCACTTGGCGTGTGCGGATTCATCCCTGCGCAAAAGCCTGTCGAAGCATCCCTCCTGCCATTTCCAATCGAGGTCACCGGCGCGGCTCCAACGTTTGATGGCGGCGACTGCGTTTTTAATGCTGGCATCACGATCCCCCGGGGCCGCTAGCATGTGAATGTGATCCGGCATCACTACGGCAGCCAACATTGTCCAACCGGTCCAATGACCCGTGGCCGACTTGAATTTCTCAAAAAAAATCGGATTCGCCAGCTTGCTCGCCCTCATAGCGGTGCAAAACGTCACAAAATAGATGGTCGTTTGCTCCGCCGGCAGTAGATTCGGAACGGCGGGAGGGCGCGACATTTCGGTAAATGATAGTAGCACAAGTTTGGAAAACAAACGAATTCACTCGACCTGTAGGACGAGCGCTCCGCTCGTCGAGGGACCCACCCTGGTTCACGGGAGTGTCATTCCCACAACCTGATCCACCACACACCCCCGCGCTCTGAACGAGCGCTCGCCCCCGCCGACCGGAGCGGTCGGCCTACAGTCCGGTCCGAGCTGTAGGACGAGCGCTCCGCTCGTCGAGGGACCCGTCCTGGTTCACAGTGGAGTAATTCCCACAGCCTGCGGCACCGCCTCCCCACCATAAATGCCTGCTTGAACTCACCCCAGGAAACCCGAAACTCCCCTCTCGACCTATATGAACACGCGGATGGCAATGGGATTGTGGCTGGTATGGGTTTGTGCCACGAGCGGATGGACCGCACCGGTCCTGGACGGGGTTCCGGTCAGAATCATTTCGATCAATGTCTCCGGCGACCGGTTGTTACTGCAATTGGTGGCCCCGGAGCGGATCACCGCGCTGTCCCATCTGGCCTCCGACCCCGAATTAAATCCACTCCATGCGGAGGCCGCCGGAATGCCGCGCACAAAAGGATCGGCGGAGGACGTGTTGCTGCGCCATCCCGATCTGGTGCTGGCGGTGCGCTGGGGACACGGGACAACGCTGGATTTGCTGCGGTCGCGTGGAATTGCGGTGCATGAGCTGCCGTTTCCGGAGTCGTTTGCGGAGGTGCGGGCGATGATCCGCGAACTGGCGCTGGTG
>CAZTYG010000013.1:0-9891 GCA_964617445.1 uncultured Blastochloridaceae bacterium | reverse complement strand
CGGAAGAACGAGGGGAGGAGTTGATCGCGGAGATGGACGCGTTGCTGGCGGATGATGTTGGTGTTGCGGGCGGCGTCAGCACCGGCAGTCGCGGACGGGCGGTGGTGTTCGGCCACGGGGGATATTCGAACGGACGGGGATCGATTCTCGGCGATGTTCTACGCCACGCCGGCTGGGCCCCATATCCGCGTCCGGAACGGGGACGGATCACGCTGGAGTCACTGGTGCTATCGCCACCGGACCTGGTGGTGCGGACTCCCTACCGATCAAACCATCCGACGCTGGCATATGCACGTTTGGAACAAGCGGAGCGGCGGGGCCTGGTGGATCCGGAACGCACGGTGGTGGTGCCGACACGTTATACAATTTGCGCCGACAACTTGAGCGCGGGCGCGGTGGCGTTGCTCCGTCGGGAGGCGCGTTGATGAGCGCGGAACAGGCCCACATCAAACGGACAGGCGCGGCGGTCGCCGCCGGAACCTGTCTGTTGTTGGTTGCCCTGCTGGCGGTGTTGGGAACGGCAACCGGCCCCGACGGCATGGCATGGGAGCCGTTGCGCTGCGCGCTGGCGGGTGATCCACTTTGGCGGCAAGTGGTGGTGGAAATACGGTTGCCACGCACCGTATTGGCGGTGCTGGCCGGGATGAGTCTGGGTCTGGCGGGAGCGGCATTGCAAGGATACACGCGCAATCCGCTGGCGGAGCCGGGGGTGCTGGGGATTTCCGGCGGGGCGTCGCTGGGCGCGGTGCTGGGGTTTTACACCGGATTTTCCGGTTTCTTCCCCTTGGCACTGCCGTTGGCCGGTCTGGCGGGGGCGGGGGTTTTCACATTGTTGATCGCGCTGATCGCCGGACGCCATGCGGCGATGCCGACGCTGATCCTGGCCGGGGTGGCGGTGGGCGCGCTGACATCGGCGGCGACGGCACTGGCGTTGAATCTCTCGCCCAATCCGTATGCCGGCATGGAGATTGTATTCTGGCTGATGGGTTCGTTGCAGGACCGGCATTGGAGCCACATCGGCTTGATCCTGCCGTTCCTCATTTTTGGCTGGATTCTGCTGCTGGCCTCGGCGCCTTCGTTGCAGGCGTTGACGCTGGGGGAGAGCGCGGCGGCGAGCATGGGGGTATCGTTGGGCGGATTGAAGGCATTGCTGATTCTTGGCACGGCGATGGCGGTGGGGCCAGTAACGGCGGTGACCGGCGGAATCGGGTTTGTGGGTCTGGTGGTGCCGCATTTGTTGCGTCCACTTGCCGGTGCTGATCCGGGTCGGCTGCTGCCGTTGAGCGCACTGGGTGGTGCCGCGCTGGTGCTGGCCGCCGACCTGGCGGTGCGGTTGTTGCCGGGCGACAACGAGCTGCGCATCGGTGTGCTTACCTCGCTGCTGGGCGTGCCGTTTTTCTTTTATCTGATCCTGAAGATGCGGAGAACCTATCCATGAGCGCGTCGTTGTTGATCGAGACCCGCAACGTCGATGTGGCACTGGGCGCGCGCAAGGTGCTATACGGCGTGGACTTCGCGTTGTGCCCCGGCGAAATGACCGGTGTCTTGGGACCCAACGGTTCCGGCAAGTCCACGTTGTTACGAACGCTGGCCGGACTGCTGCCAGTGGCCGGTGGCGAGGTGTTGATGGATGGTCGTCCGCTGCACGAATGGGCCCGGAGGGCGCGCGCGCGATTCGCGGGTTATCTACCACAGGGCGGTGAATGCCATTGGCCGGTTCCTGTCCGACGGCTGGCGGAGATCGGCAGACTACCGCACGCGGCCCCATGGGGGCGTCCGCGCGTAGAAGACGAGCGGGCGGTGCGCTCGGCACTGGAGCAAGTGGACCTGGGTGGGCTTGAAGACCGGATTGTGGAGACATTATCCGGTGGCGAGATGGCGCGGGCGTTGCTGGCGCGTGTGCTGGCCGGGGAGCCGCAGGTGATACTGGCCGATGAACCATTGGCAGGACTGGACCCTTACCACCAGCTACAGATCATGGAGTTGTTCCATTCACTGGCGCGCGCGGGAAGGGGAGTGGCGGTGGTCCTGCACGATCTGGGGATCGCCTCGCGGTTTTGTGACCGGCTGGTCTTGTTGCACGAGGGACGGGTGCTGGGCGAGGGCGGGCCGGGCGCGGTGCTGACCCCCGAAAATATGCGCCGTGCGTTCCAAATTGAGGCGCATGTGGTCTGTGAGGGGGATGTTTCAGCGGTGGTGCCGTTGCGGCGGACGGACCCGGCAGATTCGTGAGCGCGCGGCACTTTCGCTGCCGACCGGCCCTTGGCGGTTGCGCCCGGTGAACCGGAGGCTATGATCAGGGACATGTACGTTAGGCTGGTCTTGTCCGGGATGTTGTTGGCCGCATGGACGGGTTGTGTGCGACAAGAAGCGGATTTCTTTTCCGACGGGCACGAAATCATCAAGATCGCCGGGGATTTCCGTTTCACCGAGGGTCCCGTCTGGGATGCCGGGCGGAACCGGTTGTTGTTCACCGACATTCCCAATAACCGGATTCATTCCTGGTCCGAACAGGACGGGTTGGACACCCACCGCGAGGACAGCGGCGGGGCCAACGGTTTGTATTTCTCGCGGGACGGCATCCTGGTGTCGTGTGATGGCGGCGCGCGACGGTTGACTGCGGAATATCCCACCGGACAGATTCACCCTTTGGCCACGCATTTTCAGGGCAAACGGCTCAACAGCCCGAATGACCTGTGGATCGACTCTCGCGGCGGCATCTATTTCACCGATCCACGTTATGGCAAAAAAGATGATTTGGAGCTGGATGGGGAGTTCGTATTTTATCTGCCTCCGGACGCCGGTCCGGACGCACTGGTGTTGGTGGCCAACGATCTCGTGCGCCCGAATGGAATCATCGGCACCCCGGACGGACGCACATTGTATATTGCCGATCAGGCGGATGATGAAATTTGGCGTTATGAAATCGGCGCCGATGGTGTGCCGCACGGCAAAACACTGTTTTACGACAAAGGTTCGGACGGCTTGGCGTTGGACCGGCGCGGCAATCTTTATCTGACCCACGGGTCACACGTGCTGGTGGTTTCCCCGGGTGGAGAACTGCTGGCCGAAATCGAATTTCCGGAAAAGCCGGCGAATGTGACTTTCGGTGGACGTGATGGCAAAACACTCTTTGTGACCGCAAGGACTTCGGTGTATGCGGTGCGAATGAAGGTTGCCGGGGCGCGTTGAAGGACGAACAGCCGTTTTCACAGCAGGCCGTTCCTTCGGCAGGCACGGCATACCACGTGGCGGGCTTGTGCGAGGTGTGTTCCAGGCAACCGGCATAGACTTTCTGGAACGCATCCCATTGGGCGCGACTTTTGAGGTCGGCGGGGCTGATTTTCCAGTTTTTTTCCGGTTCGCGCGCGCGGGAGAGCAGGCGCTGGCGTTGTTCTTCCTTGGAGAGGTGGAGGAAGAACTTGAGGATGCGGATGCCGTTACGGTGGAGATAGTCCTCGAAGCTGACGATGTCGCGGTAGCGGTCGCGCCAGAAGTGTTTGTGTCCGGTGTGCTCGTCCGGAAGCATCTGCGCGGACAGGACGGCCGGCATGGCTTTGGCGATGAGGACCTCTTCATAGTAGGAGCGATTGAAGATGCCGATATGGCCACGTATGGGCAGGCGTTTGGTGGTGCGCCAGAGAAAGTCATGGGCGAGTTCCTCCCCGCTGGGTTGTTTGAAGCTGTGGACCATACAGCCCTGGGGGTTGACGCCGCTCATGACGTGGCGGATGGCCCCGTCTTTGCCGGCGGTATCCATGCCCTGAAAAATCAGCAACAACGCATAACGTCCGTGGGCGTAAAGCACCCGCTGGCGCTCGTGCAACTCTTCGCTGAATTCCTCCATCAGACGGCGGTAGTCTTTCTTCGACCGGTAGAGCGGATCGATGGCGGTGGCAATCTTGTCCAACCGCACTTTGTCTCCGGGGCGGATGGTGAAATCTTGAGGATCACAGTCCAGTTTCATGAAAAGTGATATGTTCTTTTTTAGTGCGCGGCAATCGCAAGCCACGGTGGAATGGAGATGGTGTCCTGGTCTTCCCCGATGGTAAGGACAGGGAGGCCGGTGATATCTTCGAGGATAGCGGGATTGGTTCGGACGGCGATGTCGTTGGGATCGCATTGGTACAGGTTGAGAATGATGCCCAGCGGACGGCAACCATGGGCGTGAATACTTTCGATGGTGAGCAGGGTGTGGTTGAGTGTGCCTAGTCCGGCGTTGGCGACAACGAGGACGGGGAGGTCGAGTTCCACGGCCCAATCGGCAACGGTCATGGTGCGGGTGAGGGGAACTTTCCAGCCGCCGACGCCTTCGATGAGGAAAGGACCCGGATGGAGGTCGGCGAGGCGCTGGAGGGTTTGATGAACCGGTTCCCAGTCCAAGGGTTTGTCCTCGATGACACAAGCGGCGTAGGGGGCGAGGGGTGGGGCGAGCAGAAGCGGGTTGATGTCGTTGAGGCTGAGGGTTTCTTCGTTGGCTTGGGCGAAGAGGGTGGCATCGTCGCGTCCGCCGCAGGAGATTGGCTTCAACGCCAATGCCGGGGTGCCGGAGGCGCGCAGGGTGCGGGTGAGCAGGGCGGTGAAGTGGGTTTTACCGACATCGGTGCCGGTGCCGGTGATGAAGATGGCGTTTTTCATGAGGCGTCATCGGACGGGCCGGAGGACTTGTCCGTGTTCCCGGACCGTGGCAGATGTTTGACGGTGGATTCGGAGACGCTGCGCAGATGCAGATCGCGTTGCGGAAAGGGAATCTCGATATCGTTCTCACGCAGGGCATTTTCGATGGCGAAGCGCATGGCGCTGCGGAAGCCGCGGGGGTTGCGGACGTTGTCGCGGTTCCAGACGGCGAGTTCGAAGTCCAGCGAGCTGTCGCCGAAGTCCTCGAAGTAGAGTTTGGGAGGGGGTGCGCTCAGGACGCCGGGTTGTTTTCCGGCCATATCGATGAGCACGCGTTCGAGTTTGGGAATATCGGAGCCGTAGGCGACGCCGAAGGGGATGCGGAAGCGGACCTCGGGGCTGCCCTGGCTCCAGTTGATGACGCGTCCGCTGACGAATTCGGAATTGGGGACGCTGACGATGATGTTGTCGCCGGTGCGGATTTCAGTGCTGCGGGCGCGGATGCGGGTGACCACGCCGGCGAGATCACCTAGGTCGATGCGGTCGCCGACGTTGATGTGGCGTTCGAAGAGGATGATCAGGCCGCTGACGAAGTTGGTAATGATATTCTGGAGGCCGAAGCCGATGCCGATACCGATGGCTCCTCCGAGGAGGGCAAGGGCGCTGAGATTGAGGCCGATGGTTTGCAACAGGACGAGAAGGAAAAGGACGGTGACGGTATAACCAGCAATGCGTCCGATGGCGTAGGAAACGGACAGGGACAGGCCGGTGCGCGGCAGGATTTGGCGGGACAACCATTTACGGACGACAGTGCCGAGCAGGAATGCCGCGACGACCAGGGCGAGAAAGATGGAGATGTCCGCGAGGGAGATGCTCAGTCCGCCCTCCGCATTTTGGTAGAGCGGTGTGTGGAGGATTTTCCGCGTTACAGAAGTGATGATTTCCAACCACTCAGACATGGGGTTGCCTCGGTGGAAGGGGGATGGATTCGGTGGTAAGCAGGACGGGGATATCGTCGATCACAGGATAGGCGACGGTGCCGGGTTCGTTGACGAGGAAAAAAGAGGGCAGGGGGCGGGCGTTCGTAAAAGCGGCCATGCAGGCGGTGGTTTCGTGCTCATCGGAGGGGCGGAGCGGGGTGCCAGTTACCGGGCAACGAAGGATGGCCAGAAGCGCGGGAGGAATCACGCCTTCCACCATAGACCGCACCCTTCCCTGTGGCAACGTCAGTCACGATAAGCAACGGCCTCGATCTCGACCAGCGCGCCTTTGGGAAGGGCGGCCACTTGAATGGTGGAGCGGGCGGGGTGGGGAGCGTGAAAGTATTCGGCGTAGATTTCGTTCATCTGCGGGAACGCCGCCAGGTCGGTCATGAACACCGTGGTTTTGACAACACGGGAGGTGTCGCAGCCTGCGGCGGCGAGCACATTCTTCAAATTTTCCAGCACCCGCCGGGTTTGCTCCGGCACGCCACCGGGGACAATTTCGCCGCTGGCGGGATCGATGGGAATCTGACCCGATACAAAGACCCAACCGTCGGATTCGATGCCGATGGAGTAAGGTCCGATGGCGGTAGGCAGGCCCGGACCTGAAACGATTTGTTTGTCCATGGGTCTTGGAATTAGTCGGTGGTTGGCGGAAGTCAATGCCGCGCAAAAATCCGATAGGGAGTGCGGCGGCAGAGGGCGAAGCCCGGCGACGCCGCTTTGGGTACAGGATGGAATCTTTTTTGGTATGATTGTACCCTAATCCGGTCGGTGCGGAGTCATACCCTCCTATTCTCAATCCCCTTAGGGGCCGCTTCGCACGTTTCCTATAAACAGCTTTTGGCATCTTGATCGCGGGATGAATTGGCTCCAGACTGTCCATCGCGACGACCCCCATGTTTCATATCACCGAAACCCACTGCCATCTGGACTTTCCCGACTACGATGAGGACCGGGACGAGGTGATCGCACGCGCGCTGGATGCCGGGGTGGGTTTGATGATCAACATCGGCACCGGGCTGCAAACCAGCTCCAACGGGCTGGAACTGTCCCGCAACCACTCCTGCGTCCGTGCCACCGCCGGGCTGCATCCGACTTCGGTGGATCACAACTACCTGCGCGAGTTGGAAGAAATCGAGCCGCTGGTGAGATCGGGCAAGATCGTGGCGATTGGCGAATGCGGGTTGGATTACCACCGCCCACCACCCGGCCCCGTCGGCGAGGATGCCGCGGCGTTCCTCGCATCATGGAAACAAAGGCAGAAAGACGTTTTCATCCGCCAGCTCGATTGGGCGGTGGAGTTGCGAATGAATGTGGTGGTTCACCAACGCGACAGTTGGGACGACACGATGGAAGTTCTGCAGCCCTACGCCGGGCGACTCCGGGCCGTGCTGCACTGCTTCGGCGGCACCCCGGAACAGGCCCGGCAGTTGATCGAACAGGGCCATCTGGTTTCTTTCACCGGCCTCGTCACCTTCAAAAATGCGGCGATCGTGCGCGAAACCGCAGCCACGGTGCCATCGGGCGGTTTCATGCTGGAAACCGACTGTCCGTATCTGGCACCGGTTCCACACCGGGGCACGCGCTGCGAGCCCGCCCATGTCATGTTGGTGGCCGAGACGGTCGCTGCCCTGCGCCAGACCAGCATCAAAGCCTTGGCACGGGAAACCAACCACGTCGTCGAAGAATTCTTCCGCCTGTGATTATCGCATTGTCGTGGGGGACCCGGTGGGATTATGTTGGTCCCGAAGAATGAATTTTTTGGAGCAGTTGACGGCGTTGCGCACACGCGTGTTCGGACATACACCGCAGGATTTCCGGCGCAACCTGGGCCAATGGCTGCCTTTCTACGAAACCGGACGCCATTACCGCAGGGAGTGGTTCAAGCCCGACCTGACCGCCGGAACGACTGTCGCGTTGATGGCGGTACCCCAGGCAATCGCCTATGCCACCATCGCCGGCATCCCGCCGGTTTACGGACTGTACGCCGCCATCGTTCTCACCCTGATCGTCTCCCTTATCGGCAACAGCGAGCACCTGATGTCCGGGCCGACCAATGCCATCGCGATCGTGGTGGCCAGCACAATTTTCTCCGCCAGCCATCCGGCGATTCGTGAGAATCCTGTGGGGGCGGTGATGTTGCTCGGTCTGATGGTGGGTTTGGTGCAACTGGCCTTCGGTCTCCTGCAGGTGGGCAACCTCTCGCAATTCGTTTCCCGCAGCGTTCTCATCGGCTTCACCGCGGGCGCCGGCCTGCTCATCGCCCTCAACCAGCTGGGGCCCATGCTGGGCCTGCAACTCGAAGCCGGAACCCATTTGTTGGAACGCACCCGCCAGACCGTCATGCGCCTCGGCGAAAGCAATCTTTACGCGCTGGCCCTCGGACTTGGCACCATCGCTTTCCTGTTTGTCATGAAGCGGGTCGCACCCCGGTTTCCAGCGGCCCTTACGGCCATGGTCATGTCCGCAGTGGCCGTGATCCTGTTCGATCTGGAATCCAAAGGAGTGAGGCTGGCCGGTGATATCCCCGCACGCCTCCCCGGCTTCGAGTCGCCCCCGTTCAACCTGGGCATGATCGCCGACTTGGCGGGCGGCGCCATCGCCGTCGCCATCCTCGGCTGCATTGAATCTCTCTCCATCGCCAAAAGCATCAGCCTCTACTCCGGCCAGAAGATGCGCAACAACCAGGACTTCATCGGCCTGGGTGTCTCCCATATCGTCGGCTCGTTCCTCCAATGCATGCCCGGCTGCGGCAGTTTCACCCGGTCGGCCCTGAACTTTCAATCCGGCGGCAAAACCCGTTTCGCCGGCGTCATCTGCGCCCTCCTCGTCGCGCTGATCCTGCTCCTGCTGGCGCCGTGGGCGCGTTACATCCCCACCGCCGCGCTCGCCGGACTGCTCATCATGCTAGGCATCGGCCTGATCAACAAAGAACACATCCGCCGTGCCGTCCTTTCCACCGGCAGCGACGCCGCGGTGCTGATTCTCACTTTCGTTTGCACGTTGCTTCTCCACTTGGACACCGCGATTTACATCGGGGTGCTCTCCTCGCTGGTCCTCTTCCTGCGCAAAGCCAGCTCGCCCCAACTGGTGGAATACAACCTGGAGGAGGGCGCCATGCGCGAAATTCGCGATCCCAACGACCGCAACGAACCGGAAATCTCCATCATTCACGTCGAGGGCGAACTGTTTTTCGGCGCCGCCGAAGTCTTCGAACAGGAGGTGCGGCGACTGGCCAACGACCCCAACATCAAGGTCGTCATCCTGCGGATGAAAAACGCCCGCCACCTCGACGCCACCACGGTGGCCGCCATCGAGGCGCTGCAAAATTTCATGAAGGCGAACAACCGCCTGCTGGTGATCAGTGGTGCCTCGCCCTCGGTCATGCGGGTGATCACACGCAGCGGCCTGCTGGCTGTGATGGGCAAGGAGAATGTCTTTCCGGCACAGGAGAACCTGACCGCCGCCACCCGTCAGGCCTTGATCCGCGGCAAGGAATTTCTCGGTCATGAGGTTTCGCCGAACCTGCGCATCTTTTACGACAAGAGCCGGGCCAAGGACAAGGATGTCAGCCCGATGGGGTAATTTCATGAGAGTGCACCCTGGTGGGTTCGAACCACCGACCTTTCGCGTGTGAAGCGAACGCTCTACCACTAAGCTAAGGGTGCGGAGAGGAGAAACACTATCGCCGGAACCATATCCCGCGCAAGCCGGAACTGATTTCGGAGTCTTGTGTGGAATGTCCCCCGAGGGGCGCTCATTCGAGCATGGTTTGGAGCATTTTGCTCTGGGCGACCATGCGCTCGGCGAGGAGGCGGGTCATGAAGAGGTGCAGGTTGGCGGCGGTGCGTGGATCGGCGGCCTCCATATGGCGCAGTTTCTCGCGTGTGAGCACCCACGCACGGCAATTTTCTTCGACCCGGACATGGGCGGTGCGTGGTTCGTTCAGGTAGAGACCCAGTTCGCCGACCACGGCACCGGGGCCCATGACACGCAAGCGAACGCTACGACCGTTACCCAGTTCAAGCAGGGCGGCGACACGCCCGCTTTCGATGAAGAAGAGTTCGTTGGAGGGTTCGCCCTTGCGCAGGATGAAGGTGCCGCTGTCGAAGTCGCGGTGATCCAGATGGGGCATGAGGGTTTCAGGGTCGGATTCGGGCGGCCACAGATCGCGGAGCTGCCGGGCCAGCCGGACCATGTCCCGGGCGTCGTCGGCGGGGTGTTCGAGCAGCACGGATTCTTCGCATCGTTGGAGAGCGTGGTCGCGGTCTGGTCCGAGGAGGAGTCC
>CAZTYG010000012.1:0-16889 GCA_964617445.1 uncultured Blastochloridaceae bacterium | reverse complement strand
CGGGCGCGGCTTCAACATCGAGACCCTCAACGTCGGCCCCACCGAGGACCCCTCCACCTCCCGCATGACCATCGTGGTCGTCGGCGATGACAAAGTTCTCGATCAGGTCACCAAGCAACTCAAGCGCTTGGTGGAGGTCATTGACGTTCGTGATTTCAAGGATGGCGAATACGTGGACCGCGAACTGGTCCTGCTCAAGGTGAGGGTCAATACCGCCGCCCGCGCCGAGATCATGCAGATATGCGACATCTTTCGCTCCAAGATCGTTGATGTGCAGCCCAAGAACCTCACCATCGAGATCACCGGCGACGAGAACAAGGTCGAGAAATTCCTCGAACTGATGCGCAACTTCGGGATCGTCGAACTTACCCGCACCGGCAAGGTCGCCCTGCCGCGCAGCTGATTTACAACCAACCCCCCAAACCACAAGGAACACAGACCATGCCCATGAAAGTCTATCGTGACAAGGACGCCAACCTGGCGGTCCTCAAAAAGAAAACCGTAGCCATCCTCGGATTCGGCTCCCAGGGCCATGCCCATGCCCTCAATCTTAAAGAAAGCGGCGTGGACGTCATCATCGGCCTCTACAAAGGCAGTAAATCCATCCCGGTGGCGAAGAAAAAAGGCTTCCGTGTCATGACCACGGCCGATGCTGTCAAAGCCGCCGATGTCATCATGGTCGCCATTCCCGACACCAAACAGCCTTCCGCCTACGAAAAAGACATCGCCCCCAACCTGATCAAAGGAAAGACGCTGATCTTCAGCCACGGCTTCTCGATCCACTTCAAAACCATCGTCCCCCCGAAATACGTCAACGTCATCATGGTCGCCCCCAAAGGCCCCGGCCACACCGTTCGTAGTCAATACCAGCAGGGCCGCGGCGTGCCCACCCTTATCGCCATTCACCAAAACCCCGGCAAAGACGCCAAAGCCATCGCTCTCGCATGGGCCAAGGGAATCGGCGGCACCCGCGGTGGCGTGTTGGAAACCACCTTCAAAGAGGAAACCGAGACCGATCTCTTCGGCGAGCAGGCTGTTCTTTGCGGCGGTTGCAGCGCCCTGGTCCAAGCCGGGTTTGAAACCCTCGTCGAGGCCGGTTACTCCCCTGAAATGGCCTACTTCGAATGCCTCCACGAACTCAAACTGATCGTCGATCTCATGAATGAGTCCGGCATCAGCGGCATGCGTTTCTCCATTTCCGAAACCGCCAAGTGGGGAGACATCAGCGTCGGCCCCAAAGTTGTCGATGCCGGTGTGAAAACACGCATGAAGGCGGCCCTCAAGGACATCCAGTCCGGAAAATTCGCCAAGGAATGGATTCGCGAATACGAAACCGGCTACAAAAATTACAACGCGCTGCTCAAAAAGGGTGAGAACCATCCCATCGAAATAACCGGCGAAAAACTGCGGGCGCTGATGCCATGGATCGGCAAACGCAACCTCAAAGGTGCCCAGGCCGCATACAGCAAATGACGAACCGCGTGGTCCCGCTCCTGCATTGAATTGAATGGAGGGCGGGAATCGCGCAGTGTCCCCGCCGCCCGGGATGGAGGGGCCGGGTAAGATTGCCATCTCCGGAGGCAGTCTCAGAATTATAGACCAAATAGCAGTAAGTTTCTAACGACCACGCCCCCTGGAACCATTTCCCGGGGGCGTGATGTTTTCAGCCCGGCAAAGCGCAAGGCGGATGCCGCGCGTCCTTTGCCGGAGTTTCGCGGCAACCTTAACGAATCTCCTTGATCCCTGATTATAAATACTTGGAAAACATGAACTTAGAAAAGGAACGAAAGGCAAAAAAACCTTTGCCTCGATGGGATTCTTCTGAGAAAATCTCCGCTTATGTCCGACGACGATAAAAAGAAGATCACGACCACATCAGACGTTCAATACGACGCGAGTAAAATTGACAAATTAGAGGGATTGGAGGCGGTCCGCAAGCGCCCCGGAATGTATATCGGCGACCCCGATGAGCGCGGACTGCACCACTGTGTGTTCGAAGTTCTGGACAACTCGATCGACGAACACCTCGCCGGGCACTGCACAAAGATCGAGGTCACCCTGCACGTGGACGGATCGGTCTCGATCCTCGACAACGGCCGCGGCATTCCGGTGGACATCCACCCGAAGTTCAAAATACCGGCCGTCGAGCTGGTCCTGACCAACCTTCACGCCGGCGGCAAATTCGGCCAGGGTGCCTACAAATATTCCGGCGGTTTGCACGGCGTGGGCGCCAAGTGCGTCAATGCCCTCTCCGACTGGTTCGAGGTCGAGGTGTACCGCGAAAATAAAATCCACCATATGAAGTTTGAGATCGGCAAGGCCGTCTCCAAGCTCGAAGTTATCGGCAAAACCAAGCGCACCGGCACCAAGATCAGCTTCAAACCCGACGCCACGATCTTCACAATCACCACGACCTACCGCTTCGACCTCCTCGCCAAACGCCTGCGCGAACTGGCCTTTCTCAACCCCGGACTGGAGATCGTTCTCACCGACGAGCGTGAGGCCGGCAAAGCCGAGGCTTTCCTCTACAAAAACGGCATCGAGGAATTTGTCAAACAGATCGGACGCGCAAAAACCCTCATCCACCCTAAGCCCCTCGTTCTCAGTGGCCAGCGTGACGAGGTAATCATCGATTGTGTCATCCAATACCACGACGGCTATGACGAGCAGTTGCTGCCCTTTGCCAACACCATTCCCAACCCCGACGGCGGCACCCACGTCTCCGGTTTTCGCAGCTCGCTGACCCGCGCCATCAACCAATACGCGACGACCAACAACATCGTCAAAGACAAGGACCCGAAAATCACCGGGGACGATGTCCGCGAGGGCCTGATCTGCGTCATCAGCGTGAAGCTGCCCAATCCGCGCTTCAACGCCCAGACCAAGGTCAAACTGGTCAACAACGAGATCGAGGGCATCACCAGCTCGATTGTTTACGAGGGGCTTTCGACTTTCTTCGAGGAAAACCCCGCTGTGGCCAAGAAGATCATCTTCAAATGCCTCACCGCCGCCAAGGCCCGCGAGGCCGCCCGCAAGGCCCGCGAAACCATCCGTAAAGGTCCCCTGGCCGGCGGTGGCCTGCCTGGCAAGCTCGCCGACTGCAGTGAAAAGGACCCCTCACTGTGCGAATTATACATCGTTGAGGGCGACTCCGCAGGCGGTTCGGCCAAGCAGGGCCGTGACCGTCGCTACCAGGCCATCCTTCCCATTCGCGGCAAACTCATCAACGTCGAGAAAGCCAGTATGGACAAGGTCCTCAACAATAACGAAATCCGCACTCTTATTACCGCCGTCGGCACCGGCATCGGCCTCGAAGACGGCGATGAAGGTTTTAACCTCGAAAAACTCCGCTATCACAAAATCATCCTCATGACCGACGCCGACGTGGACGGTTCCCACATCCGCACCCTGCTGCTCACGTTCCTCTACCGGAAAATGCGCCATTTGGTGGAAGCCGGATACGTCTATGTCGCCCAGCCGCCCCTCTTTCAAGTCAAACGCAAGAAACGCGAAGAATACGTCCAGGACACCGATACCCTCGACCGCATGTTGATCGAGCTCGGTGCCGAAGAGGTCTCACTGGTCCGCTGCTCCGACAAGAAAAAATACACCCAAAAGCAACTCCTCGACATCCTGCTTTCCCTGCAGGAGCTCGAACGGCTCTCGGCCGTCATCACTCGCCGCGGCGCCCGCTTCGAGGACTTCCTCGACAGCCGCACCAAGGAAGGCACACTTCCCCACTATATGGTCTGGATTCGCGAGGGCAACGATGACCACTATGAATACTTCACCGACGACAAACCACTGACCAAGTTCATGAAAGAACGCGAGGTCGAAATGGAGTTGGTGGATGGTGCCAGCTACACGAATGGTTCGACCACGACCCGCCTCTACGAAATCTACGAGGCCGAGTCCATTCAGAAAGTTCTCAAAACCCTCGCCCTCAAGGAAATGGACCTCGAACATTTCTCCGCCCAGGACGAACCGCTCTTCGAGGTGGTGGAAGGTGAGGACGAAAAAGCGCCGCGCACCCCACTTTTTTCGATCATGCAGATTCTCGCCACAATCAAAGAAGTCGGTCGCCGCGGCATCCAGGTCAAACGATTCAAGGGTCTTGGTGAAATGAACGCCAAGGAACTCTACTCCACCACCATGGACCCCGAACGCCGCCAGTTGCTCCAGGTCACCCTCCCTGACAGTGCCAAGGCCGACGAAATGTTCACCATCCTCATGGGCGACGAGGTCGAGCCCCGCCGCCAGTTCATCGAAGAAAACGCCCTCAATGTTCGAAATCTCGACGTGTAGTCCCGCGTGACTACATCCAATACGCAACCATCCCTCCCATACCATGCAGACCCCCAACGAACGAATCCTCCCCATCAACGTCTCCGATGAAATGCAGAAGTCCTTTTTGGACTACTCCATGTCGGTCATCATCTCCCGCGCGCTGCCCGACGCCCGCGACGGCCTCAAGCCCTCCCAGCGCCGTATTCTGGTCGCCATGAACGACCTCTCCCTGCTACCGGGTCGCAAGCACATCAAATGCGCCAAAATCTGTGGTGACACCTCCGGTAACTACCACCCCCATGGCGAGGCCGTGATCTATCCCACCCTCGTCCACATGGCGCAAAAATGGGCCATGGGCTCCACCCTGGTGGACGGCCAGGGGAACTTCGGCTCCATCGACGGCGACCCGCCCGCTGCCATGCGTTATACCGAGGCGCGCATGACATCCCTCGGTGCCTCCCTGATGAACGATCTTGAGAAAAACACCGTCGATTTCGTCCCCAACTACGACGAGCGTCTTACCGAGCCCACCGTCCTTCCCGCCGCTTTCCCCAATCTTCTGGCCAATGGCGGCACCGGCATCGCCGTCGGTATGGCCACCAACATGCCCCCCCACAACCTGGGCGAGGTCATTGACGCCATCTGCGCCCAGATCGACGATCCGAAAATCTCCACCAAAGAGATCATGAAGATCATGCCCGGCCCCGATTTTCCCACCGGCGGCATCATTTGCGGCGTCGCTCCCATCGAGAGCTACTACACCACCGGCAAAGGTTCGGTCAAAATCCGCGCCAAAGTCGGCATCGAGGAAGGCCGCGGCGGCAAGGACTGCATCGTCGTCACCGAAGTCCCCTACAACGTCAACCCCGAAGAGGTCATCAAACGCATCGTCGCCCTCATCGAAGAAAAGAAACTCGACGGCATCAGCGACATTCGCAACGAGTCCGACGAAAACATCCGCCTCGTCATCGAACTCAAGCGCGATGCCATCGCCAAAGTCGTCATCGCCAACCTCTACAAAAATACCCAGCTCGAAAGCTCCTTCAGCGTCAACATGCTGGCCCTCGACCACCAGCGCCCCCGCATCCTCCCCATCAAGGACCTCATCAACTGCTACGTCGAACACCGTCGCGAAGTCATCGTCCGCCGCACCCGCTTCGACCTCCAAAAAGCCGAGGACCGCGCCCACATCCTGGAAGGCTACAAAATCGCCCTCAACAACCTCGACGACTTCGTCAAAATCATCCGTGCCTCCTCCAGTCGCGACGAGGCCCGCGAAAAGCTCCAAAAGAAATACAAACTCTCCGACAAACAGGTCAACGCCATCCTCGAACTACGCCTCTACCAGCTCACTGGCCTCGAGCGCGACAAGATTGAAAAAGAATACCTGGAGGTCATCCAGCTCATCGAAGAACTCCGCGCCATCCTCGCCAGCGAGAAGCGTGTGCTCGGCATCATCAAAGACGAGCTGCGCGAAATCAGGGATAAACACGCCATTCCACGCCGCAGTCAGATCGTGCCCGACGAGGGCGAGATCGACATCGAGGACCTCATCGCCAAAGAGGGCTGCATCATCACTCTGACCCACTCCGGTTACATCAAACGCACCGCCATCAGCCAATACCGCTCCCAGCGTCGCGGCGGCAAGGGCGTCATCGGCATGACCACCAAAAAAGCCGCCGTCGCCGCCCAGACCGGAGTCGAAGAAGCCGGCGACTTCGTCGAGCACCTCTTCACCGCCTCCACCCATGACTATCTCATGTTCTTCACCAACACCGGGCGGGTTTATGTGGAGAAGGTCTATGAAATTCCCGAAGCCGGACGCGCCGCCAAAGGCAAATCCATCGCCAACGTCCTCCAGCTCCAGCCCGGCGAAAACATCGCCGCCATGATCTGTGTGGATGAATTCAACGATAAGCGCCACCTGCTCATGACCACTGCGGCCGGAATCGTCAAAAAGACCAACCTCGGTGAATACTCCAACTTCCGCAAAGGCGGCATCATCGCCATTAAAATCGAGGATGGTGACGAACTCATCAAAGTCCTGCTTACCGACGGCAACAACGAGATCGTTCTGGTCACCAGCAACGGCCTGAGCCTCCGCTTCCACGAGGACCAACTCCGTGATCAGGGCCGCGCCACAGTCGGCGTTTATGGCATTCGCCCTGAAAAAGGCGACAAAGTCGTTGGCGCTGCCGTTGTCGATTCCGAGGCCACCCTCCTCGTCGCCGGAGCCAACGGCGTCGGCAAACGCACATGCTTCGAGGAATACCGTAAGCAGTCACGCGGCGGCAAAGGCATTATCACCATGAAGACCACCGACAAAACCGGCATGGTCATCGGTGCCCTCTCCGTCCGTCCCGAAAGCGAGATCATGCTCATCACCCAGAAGGGCCAGATGGTCCGCACCCCCGTCAACGACATCCGTGAAACAGGACGCAACGCCCAGGGAGTCCGCCTCATCACCATGGAATCTGGTGACACCCTCCGCGGCCTCGCGCCGGTCCTTTCTATTCAGGAAGACGAAGAAGACCCCGCCGCAACTTGACCCCCCCCGCGCGCCGGAGGCGTTGGCTCCCGGCAGTGATCCGCGTAGGCTGTCCGCAGATGTAGCGGCGGCCTCCGAGCCGCCGTGTTCAGGTCCACCCCAGTTCCCACCGAAGTCGTCCCCTTGGTCTAACCTTGGATGTTCGTTGTTGTGTGGTCGATGTGGACGTTGGTTCGGGGATTGGTTCCGGATGCACCTCAGTCCACCAACTCAGGATACGACCGCGCCACCACAGCCTCCACCTTTTCCATAATTGCATCGGCGGTGGGCATTCGCATGACCTCCTCGGTCAGCTGTCTCATCTCCTCGTAATTCAAGCTCTGCACCGCTTTCTTCACGCGCGGAATAAAGATCGACCCCATGCTCAACTCGTCCACGCCCAGACCCACCAACAACGGGGTGAGCATGACATCTCCGGCGGTTTCGCCACAGACTCCCACCCAGATGTTGGACTTGTGCGCTGCCTCCACCGTGCGTTTGATAAACGCCAGGATCGATGGGTGCGCGGGCTGGTAAAGATAGGCGACCCGCTCGTTGGTGCGGTCCACCGCCAGGGTGTATTGAACCAGGTCATTGGTGCCGATGCTTAAAAAGTCCACCTCGGTGGCGATGTGCTCCACGATCATGACCGCCGACGGCACTTCGATCATCGCGCCGATTTCGATGTCGGTCGCGTGGGCCTTGCCGGACCTCTTCAAATCGCGCAGCACCCCCTGGAGGATTTTTTTGGATTCCACCAGCTCCTCGTAGATGGTGATCATCGGAAACATGATCCGGATGCGATGGCCCGCACCCGCCCGGCAGATCGCGCGCAACTGGGTCTCGAATATCTCGCGCCGTTCCAAGGTGAACCGCACCGCACGCCAGCCCAGGAACGGGTTGAGTTCCTCATCCAGATGGAGGTTGCTCAGGATTTTATCCCCGCCGATGTCCAAGGTGCGGAAAATCACCGGATGGGGATGGGAGCCTTCGACGACCCGGCGGTAAACCTCCACCTGCTCGTCCTCGTCCGGCAGGTCCAGGCGGTTGAGATACAGAAATTCCGTGCGGTAAAGGCCGATGCCTTCCGCGCCGGCCGCCTTGATCAGCGGTAAGTCTTCGGGAAGCTCGACATTGGCTGAGATCACCAGCCGCCGCCCGTCTTGAGTGGTGGCGTGGGTTTCGCGCAACTCCTCCAGCGACTCGTCCACCGCATGGCGCTTCTCTTCCATCTGTCCGTATTCGTAGAGCGTGGCCTCCGAGGGGTTGAGGATCAGCGAGCCTTCGTAACCGTCGAGAAGCACATGAGTGCCGGATTCCAACGAGAAAGACGCGTCTTTGAGTCCGACCACTGCCGGGATGTTCAGCGCGCGGGCGATGATCGCGGCGTGGGACACCTTGCCGCCTAGGTCGGTGGCGAACCCCAGCACCTTTGAGCGGTCCAGCATCGCGGTGTCACCGGGGGAGAGATCGTGGGCCAGAATGATGCTCGGTTGCTCCAGCTCGTAGCGGTCCATCGTGTGGTTGCCCATCAGGTTGTTGAGCACTCGTTTGCCCACGTCCATGAGGTCCGCCGCCCGCTCCTGCAAATAGGGATCGTCCACTTCCCTCATGCTCTGCGAGTAGGCCTGAATGATGTGGTGAAAAATATACTCCGCACACATCAACCGCTCGGACATCTGCCGTTTCACCGCCTCCAGCAGCGAGCTGTCTTCCAACACCAGCAGGTGGGCGTCGAAGATGCTCGCGTCCTTCTCCCCGATCGAACTGGAAAGATGTTCCTTGATCTGTTGGATTTGCGCCCGCGTTTCCACCAGCGCCGTTTCCAAACGCGAAAGTTCGCGGCTGATGTGCTCCTCCTTGATCGTGCGTTTGGGAACCGGAATGTTCTCGCGGTCGATCACCACCAGCGGTCCCGACGCCACGCCCGGCGAGGCGGCGATGCCGTGCAGCGGGACGTCGATGTTCAGGTTGGATTCGGACATGGGGGGAAGGCGGATTCTTACCACGAAGTATGGACAATCAATCACGGACTGCAAGGCGGCATAAGCGGAAATGGGACGGTTCTTGCTGACATCGGCCCGCCGCCGGGTAAGTTTTCCGTCCATGTCCGAATTCTCCGTGGGCAAACACATCATCATGGGCCTGCCCGGCCCCGATCTGACTGACGGCCTCCGCGAAATGGTCCGCAAACTCCGCCCCGGCGGCCTGATCCTCTTCGGACGCAATATCGCCGCCCCCGGCCAGGTGCACCGCCTCATCCGCGAGTTCTGCGATCTGGCCGGCGGTCGTCCCATCATCACCCTCGATCAGGAGGGCGGACGCGTTTCCCGCCTCGCCCGCATCGGCGCTCTTCCCCCCTCTGGACAAGAACTCTGTCGCGCCGGGTCGCCCGATCTCTGCCGCCGCCACGGAGAACTCACCGGCGACCTCATGCGCACCCTCGGCTTCAATCTCAACCTCGCCCCCGTCGTCGATTGGTCCCCGGACGAAACCGCCGACAACTCCCTGCGCGGACGCTGCCTGGGCCGCGATCCGCAGGAAGTTGTCCGCAACGCCGGAGCCTTCCTCGATGGCATGGCCTCCCGTGGCGTTCAGGGCACCATCAAACACTTTCCTGGTTACACCTATTGCGGACGCGACCCCCACGGCGCCCTGCCCCGCATCGACCGCACCCGCGAGCAACTCGCCGCCGCCGAGTTGGAAGTTTTCGGTGCCCTCCGCCGTGCCGCCTGCGTCATGGCCGGGCACGCCCACTTCCCCGCCTTCCATGCCGACCCCTATCCCGCGTCCCTCTCCCGTCCCATCATTCACGGCCTTCTGCGCGAACACCTCCACTACGATGGCGCGGTCATGACCGATGACCTCGAAATGGGTGCCGTGGCATGGTCCTATCCGGCCGCCGCAGCCACCCGCCTGGCCATTGAGGCCGGCAACGACCTTCTCCTCTTCTGCCACAATCCCGCCTGTGCCCAGATCGCCCACGATACCCTGCTGGTCATGCCCGAAACGACGCTCGCTCCCTCCTCCGCTCGCATCGACACCCTCGCCGCCCAACTCCTCCCGCCTCCCGAAACTTTTGATCCAGCCGCCTTCGCCGACATCAACAAACAAATCGATAATCTCCGCCGCGAAGTCCTGACCTAGCGGCTATACTGCGCAACCACTTGGCAATAAACAATTTATTCGCTTAAATTGAGGCGTCGGCAGTGCTCCAAGTCAGCCGATCACTTTCTAGGATTGATTCCAGGGCATATCCGTCCATAAATAACTGCTTGAGGATATTGATTCTCACTTCAAGTACGGGCGGGGGACATGATTTGCGCGCCAACGCATTCTGCCTGTGGGCCCGGAGGTATCCCGATCTGGATATTTCGGCGGAAATATTCCGCCCCCTAGAGGCCTCTGGCTGGCATTATCAAATCGGCGTGGATTTTTATGCATTCATCCAGCGGGCATGGCCCCGGTTCCATCATGTCTATTGGAACTTTTTGGAGTGGTTGGATCCGTTCAAATCATCAGCTCGGCTGATCGGTGTGCGGCCGCTCGTGGAAAAATTCCAAGAATACGATCCGGATATTGTCCTGAGTGTGCACCCACAATTAAGCACGGGATTTTTTGAATTGCTGCGCGGGGTTTCGGGCACAAAGAAAGTGCGTTTTGTGAACTATTGCGGTCACATGGCCGGTGGCTATGGATTCAGCGCGGGTTGGGTGGATCCGACGGCGGATTTATTCATCGGTGCCACCGATGCTTGCTGTGAACAGGCGTTGAAACTGGGCATGCCGGAATCCAAAACGGTGCAGGGTGGGTATATGCTGCGCCCGCCAAGCCATCGCGGACGCATGACGCAAGCCGATCGCCACGCTTATCTTTCCGGGTTGGGCATGCAGCCGGACATATTCACTCTGCTTTTGGCCACCGGAGCCCACGCGGCCAATAATCATGAAGCGCTGCTGCGGGAGATCGACCGTGCCGGACTGTCATGTCAGGCGATTGCCCTATGCGGGAATGGCCGGAATCTGCTTGAGCGGCTTTCCCGCCGCAATCCCTCGAATGGGGTGCGGGTCAAGGCGGTGGGTTACACCGAAGAAATGCCGGATTTGTTGGCGAGCGCAGATGCAGTCGTGACGCGCGGAGGGGCGGGCACCACCAGTGAGGCTGTAATTGCCGGTTGCATGCCGGTGATGAATCAGATCGGGGGAACCATGCCGCAGGAATATCTTACCGTGCGCTATCTCAAAACGAAGGGGCTGCATCGTCCGGTGGCCCGGCCGGGCGATATTGTGCCGATCTTGGCGCGTTGGCTGGACCAGCCCGAAACGTTCGCGGCCGATCGTCAGGCTTTGGCCGATGCTGTGCCGCCCGGCTCCCCACGTCAGATCCTGGAGCGACTCCGGCAGTGCGTGGAGAGCAACTAGGACTCAAGTGCTGGCGGATGGCGGGGCGCATTGCACACAGCGCCGATGCCACTGTTGGGCGCGTTCGCCGAAGTGCTCGGCGAGACAGGCGGTCTCTCGCAGATAGATTTCCGCCAGTCGTCGCTCGAATTTTTTGGGAAGGGGGATGTCTCGCGCGGCAGCGTTGTGGATTGCGTCCTCGTATGTTGGAGGTATGCCGGAATCCACTTCCAAAAATCGGAATATGCTTTCGCACAGGTTCCGGGGAGCCGTGCAAACCTCATCATAAAAGCCGTAAAAGATTTGCTCCCGCGGGAACACCGATTCCCAATTGCGGATGGTGGTCATATAGCTGGACTTTAGAATGGTGGTCGGGTCACCAAAGCACGCATGAAATTCCTCGTCGGAAATTTGTTCCATGGCGCGGTGTTGGCCGCGGCAGAGGTGCTTGACGGCGTAAGACCATGCCCGATCAATCGGGTCGCGCATCAAGAAAACAAGCTTCATGCGGGGGTTGATACGATGGATTCGTTGGATCATTTCCCGGGGAAGGATGGCGTAAGCGGGGGTGACTTCACCCGTGATCCGCCCTGCAGCTGCGGCTTGCTTGAACAAGGATTGATACCAGGCGTCGGTTTCCCGTCCGAATAGGAAGCGGAGGCTCCACCCGCAGGGAAATGCGCGCACTTTGCGGCTTTTGCGGAGGAGACGGGGGAGGTCTGTCATCCAGCGTCGAGCCAGATTGCTGCCTTCACTCCCGATGGTGTCGAAATAATGGAGTTCTTTGATGGGAGGCACCCAGAGTTCCTGATGGCGTTCCAATTGCTTGTTGAGCCATGAGGTGGCCGAGCGCTGGGCGCCGATTCCCAAGAAATGCGGAAAATTCATACTCGAAGCAGGCCTGTTCATTGGGGGCGGAGACGCACAGAGCACAGGAACCTTGCACCCCGTACGGGGAATCACAAGCCCATGATTGACAGCGTGCGGCCCAACGCCAAAATCATACAGGGTGCCCAGGGTCTGGACAACGCTGCAACCTGAAGAATGAATTCATAGTGCCTGTCTCACGCGTTCATCAATGCATTTTTGTTCATATTCCGAAGACCGCCGGAACGTCGATCGAATCTGTTTTGGGCATGCACGGGGAGCGGAAAAATATCGGGATTGTTCCCCAACCTGATCTGCCCGCCGATGAAACTCGGCTACACGGGAAAAATTTACAACACCTCACCGCCCTTGAAATCCGGGAGCGGCCTGACCAGGCGGGCATTTTTCACCAGTATTTCAAATTCAGCATTGTGAGAAATCCTTGGGACCGGATGGTGGCCACGGCAGCCTGGCGGGACAAAAAATGGGCGCGCGGGGTGGAGCTCGAAAAATATGAATTTGAGGAGGCCGTCCGCTCCGTCCACGCCCGGTTTCTTGCAGCAAAAAAAGGGGTGCGCTGCGCAGCCTTCCGCACCATGACCGGCCCCAGACCCAGTATATTTTCGATGAAGAGGGGAGGGAGATGGTGGATTATGTGGGACGGTTCGAAACTCTCGGACGGGACTGGGATGCCATCCGCTGCCGCATGAACTGCCAGAGCCTGCCGCCCCTTCCACGAAGTATGAGATCATTCCACCGACCGTATCAGGATTATTATTCACGAGACATGAGAGAAATCGTGGAGGAAATATATCACTGCGACATCCAGCGTTTCGGCTACACATTTGAGTGAGAAAATGGCTTTGGTAAAAACATGGACACCGCTCGTGGTTACTTTCGCTGACGAGAAGTATCTTCCGTTGTTGAAATTGTGGCAACGAAGCCTTGCGGCACTGGGTATCCGCCGAATGCGGATTTACGCGCTGGATACGGTCACCGAACGGTGGTGCAGAGATCACCGATTGGAAACCGAGCGGCTCGTATGGGGTGGCGATCTACGGGAACTATGGATTTTACGAATCGGTGTTTTTTTGGATTTGCTGCGCGGGGGCGAAGAATTCATCCATTCGGATATTGATGCAATTTGGTTGAAGAATCCGCTGCAACACGGTTCCGCTGCAACTTGTAAGGAAGATATCCTTTTCAGCCCGGGGACGATTTCGCCACGGGATGTGCATGCCCAGTGGGGCTTTGTTCTTTGCTGCGGTTGGTTTTGGGCACGGGTCGGATCTACGGCGTTTTTCGATGTCCTGAAATCGGTTGTGGCCTCCACGGGTGACGATCAGGTGGCGTTGAACCGGTGCCTTTGCACCATGGGTCTGACCTGGAACTCGGACACCACCGTTCCCGACTATACCCTGAAGCATCAGGATCGAAGGGTGCACTGTTGGACCCGTCCGATTTCGGCCGCAGTGGGGTCCGATTTTTCAGTGGCCCTGATGCCGCATCGTGAGTTTCAACGAATACCCGAACCGTTTTCCGGTGTCGTGGTAAAACATTATCGCTCCCCCAAAGATTGCGATAAAAAAATTCAACAATTGCGCGGCTTGGGACTGCTGCCTTGAAATGAATATGCGGATTTCGCACAAACATAAGTTTATTTTTTTATCGCTACCGCGCACGGCCAGTACCAGCGTGCGATCGATGCTTGATGCCCATTCGGAAATCAAAAGTGTATCCCGTCGGGACATCACAAATGAATTTCCATTTTACCATCACATCGCGGCTCGGGAAATCAAGACAGTGTTCGCCCAGAATGGTTGGCACTGGGGCACATATAGAAAATTTTGTGTTGTTCGCAATCCGTTTGACCGGGTGGTTTCCCTGTTTCATCACAGCAGGGAGCTCAGGAAGCGGAATGGTCGTCCCGATTTGTCCTCCTTCCGTTGCTACGTGGAAAGCATCCACCCCGATAAACGCCTTCCTATTTCACTCGGCCCATTTATTTGCGATGACCATGGGGGCGTGCTGGTTGATTACGTGCTGCGCTTTGAACGCCTCAGGGATGATCTGGCAGCATACTGGGAGCAATTGGGAATTCCCGGTCCTCCGCAGTTCCCTCCTCATTTGAACCGCTCGGAAAACAGGCGGGAATACCGGGAGTATTATGATGACTGCCTGCGCAGACGGATCGGGCAGATATATCAATATGAATTGGAGCGGTTTCACTATGAATTCTAGTGTATCCGATGTGTAGCTATGCTTTTTGAGAAACAAAGAATCATCTTCATCCACATCAATAAAACAGGCGGTGGCTCGGTCGAAAAAGCGTTGCTGCGGAAATTCACAGGAAAGAAAAAGCATGCGAATCCGGACAACGAACGGGGCTACGGACACCACCACCCATTGCGCACATTCGCGGAACAGGGGGTCCCCCTTGACGAGTATTTCAAATTCACGGTTATCAGGAACCCATGGGACAAAATGGTGTCTTTGTATTGGTTCCGGCGACAGGGCGGAGTGACCGGAATGAGGCTAGAAGGTGCAGAACAGTGCTCTTTTAAAGAGTGGATCGGGCACATCCGTCCGGATCGGTGGCGGCATATCTGCCAATACGAATGGTTGTGCGATGACCAGGGCATCTTTAACATGGACTTTGTGATGCGCTTCGAGACCCTGCGAAAGGATTGGGAGACTGTCTGCCTTCAGCTTGGATGGGACCCGATTCCACTTCCCCACATCCACCAATCGAAATTGCGGCCCAGAGCCGCCAGTTACCGCGAGTTTTACAAAGCCGAGAACGGAAGTTGGGATATGGAATTGATCGATCAAATCGGCGCGTTGTACGCCAAGGATATGGAACACTTCGGCTACCAATTCTGAGATGATTCCGAGTAGATACAGCAGCTTGGGCAACCGGTTGGCACGATGAGTGAGCCGACGCGATACACGTTTTTACGAGGATTACGCGGACGGGTGCTGCGCGGAAAAATCATCCGTGCCGGGGTTTGGTTTGTGGACATCCCCCGGACATCTTCGACAAGCATCCGGACTGAACTGGCGGGGCGCTTTGGCCGACCCTACGCCAAAGGTAATATTCTCAATTTCAAAGGGGAGACGGGGCGACGGAACACAGGCGGGCCATTTTGGGACCATTTGATAGCCGAGGAAATGGTCCGGTTTTTGGGTCGCAAAGACTGGGACAGGCTATTCACGTTTTCCCTGGTGCGCAACCCATGGGACAGAATGGTTTCGCTTTGGTACTACCGGATGGGACAGCGACAGTTGCCCTCAGGGCAGACCTTCCGTGATTATGTACTCCGGCTCAGGGAACCCCTTCGCAATGCGGACCGGCATTCGCCGTTTGCGCGAAGTGCTTATCATTACGGATGCCACGAGTATTTGTTTTCCGCGACAGGTGAAAAGTTGGTGCGGTTCGTCGGGCGCTACGAAGAGAGGGAAGCTTTTCTCCGCGACGTAGGCCTCAAACTCGGCTTCGAAGGGCTGGGAAAGTTGTATTTGCAGCGTGCCAAGCCGGAGAGAAGGCACTATTCCTCGTACTACGACCAAGAGACCATGGCTCTGGTTGCGGATATGTATGCGAAGGACATTAAGGAATTCCAATACCGATTCGAGGCTCAGTGATTGATACTACCGAACGGATTCCCGCGATCGTTCTCAGTTGCGACAAGTACAACGCTTGTGCTTTGCACATGATGCGCTGCTATGGGAAGTTGTGGCCGGAGCACCGGCTGATTTTTCATGTTCCGTTTCAGGCAACTCCGGGTTCTTCTACTGCGGAATGCGTTTACCGACGCACGCCATCTTCGATCCGCGGGACGGTTCTGACCCTGTTGGAACCATTTTCGGATGCCCAGTGGGTGTATTGGTGCAGTGACGATAAATATCCGATTGCCCTCGATTGCGGATTGTTGAACACGCTTTTGCAGCGACTTCAAACGAAAGCCCCGGACTGGCTGGGCGGGGTGGCCGTATGCAGGGCGCGCAAATGGCTCAACGGGCACGGTTTGGCGACCAATACGCTGGGTCTTTACAAGGTGCGCAAGATGAGGAATGTGGGCATGATGTTGGAGCGAAAAAACTACGCTCAAATCTGGCTGCATCAATTTCTGCGCGCTGGTGTCCTGCGCTTTCTATTTCAACGATTTCCGGAAGAGGTGGGAGTTGCCAAAAATTTGGACGAAATGAAGTGGAACATTCCCCTTCCGCCCGGCAGCCGATGGTATGTGACGCATCAGAATCACGCTGTTTTTCGCGAGAGCAGCTCACGGGGAAAAATCACCCGGAATTGTGCTGACAGTATGAAGCATTTTCAGATTTCGGATTCGGGGTTGCCGGTATCTCCAGAGGAAATACCCCCCATTGGATCGATGGAACCCCATCATCCCTCTTGGCAGGAACGGTTTTCCTTGTTGGCCGGAATTTCTCTATGAGAAATCACTTCCACAGGTCTCTCTCATAGCCCGTATTGGAGGGTTGGTGCCCGAGGGGCGATGTCTCACCGCCCATCCGCGTCCAGCCGTGTGCGCAGTTCGGCCAGGTCGCGTTGGATGCGGTCGATCAGCATCGGGGTCGCCTCCGTGGAGGGGGGCGGGGGCATGTCGCCCTTTTCGGACAGTTCTTGCATGGTGGAGACAATGATGCCGATGAACAGATTGAGGATGGTGAAGGTGGCGATGATGATGAACGGCACAAAAAACGCCCACGCCCACGAATGCTCCACCATGACCGGACGGACGATGCCCATCGACCAGCTCTCCAGTGTCATGATCTGGAAAAGCGTGTAA
>CAZTYG010000011.1:0-16904 GCA_964617445.1 uncultured Blastochloridaceae bacterium | reverse complement strand
CGAGCGGATGCATGAGGGTTTCCGGCACATACATGCCCCCGTAGGGGCCGAAGTGTCCGCTGGCGTCGGGCCGGGTCTGTTCGGTCAGGGTTGGCATGTTCGGCATTGGGTGATGAAGTCTCGCACCTTGGCGTGGTCTTTGCAACCGGGAGAACGCTCGACGCCGCTGCACACATCGACGGCCCAGGGGCGGACGGCCTCGATCGCCTCGCGCACGTTGCCGGGATGGAGGCCGCCGGAGAGGACGCAGGGACGTCCGCAGTCTTGTTGAAACGCGATGGCCAACTTCCAGTCAAAGGCCTCCCCGGTGCCGCCGTGGCGGGGATCGGCCTTGTCCAACAGGAAGGCTTCGATGTCGGCGGTGTATTCCGTGGCGGCGGCGACGCTGGCGTCGTCCGCACGCGGCAGTCCGAAGGCTTTCCACAACCGGCGCGGTGCCAGATCGCGACAAAGCGCGGGGGTTTCGGCTCCGTGGAGTTGGAAAACATCGAACGGAAACAGCGCCTCCATCGCGCGGATGGCCGCAGCCGTCCACCCCACCTGGACCGCCACCTTCCAGATGGATGCGGGCAAAGCCGCCGCGATCGCCGCCGCTTGGGCCGGGGCGATGTAGCGCGGGCTCTTGGGATAGACAATAAACCCCAGCGCATCCGCCCCCGCGTCGACCGCTGCGCGGGCGTCGGCTTCATTGGTGATGCCGCAAATTTTGATTTTCATCGGACCGGATGTTTTAACAGGATAATAGAATTTCAGATATGAATGTCGTCGGAGGTTTCTGTCAGTCGGGAGAGTGCCTCGCAGTCAATCCTGTCCTTGGGTCGGCCGGAAGCGGCCTTGTTTTTCAGGAGGTTCTGTTTGTCGATAAACCTGACAAGCAGACCATTGATCTCCACGGTAATACGGGCTGCGTGACATTGCTCGAATTGAACGCCATCGATCCCCGTAAGCACTTGAATTTTTCTGGGCTCACGACCAATTTCGACCACAAATTCCTTTTTGAGAAAGTCGTCCATCGCGAGGCCGATCTCGCCAAAGCCAAAATCTTCAAAAACCCGGACCAGCGCGGAGGCGTTGTCGGGGTGTATGGCCACGAAGAAATCAATGTCTCCCGTGTAGCGGGGAAACCCATGGAATGCCACAGCATAGCCACCCACAACCAGGTAATCAACCTTGTGGGCTTCGAGTAATTCGATGAACTTTTGGAAATCTGGATTGAGTGTTTCCATGGCTGGATTCGGGAAAGGCAATTGCGGTGGCGGCTTGAAGTCGTTCCAAATGGCTCTTCCGGATCCAAGGATTTTCACGGTCCCGGAACTCTGCTAACGACCGTTTAGTCACCACCTTTTCCATGTCCCAATTCTGCCGGTTTCACGCGTCCGGGCAAGATGGAACTCCTGAGATGCCGTCAGAAGCGAGGGGATTCTCGCATGCGAGCACGGGGAATGATGAGAAATCACGATGCGTATAGAACAGCAGGTTCGCATCGACGGCGATCATCGGTAGATGGCGCCCCACTCGTCGGTGCGTGGACCCATGTTGGTTCGTGAGGGAGTCATCCCCCAAGCCAGGCCCCACCGCGCGGAGCGCCCGGCCTACAACGGATCGGATTTAAATCAGCGGGCCGCCGAAAAGCTCGATCACCTTTTCGGCGGGGTCGCCGCTGCGCATGAGGGTTTCGCCGATGAGAAAGCAGTCGATGCCGCAGGCGCGGCTCAGGGCGACATCGGCGGCGGTTTTGATGCCGCTTTCGGTGATGCCGAGGCAATCGGCGGGGATTTCTCCGGCGAGTTCTTCGGTGGCAGCAAGATCGACCTGGAAAGTTTTGAGGTTGCGGTTGTTGATGCCGATGATGTCGGCGCCGAGGTCCAGCGCGCGGTCCATTTCCCCGATGTTGTGGACCTCGACGAGCACATCAAGCTGGAGGTCGCGGGCCTCGTGGTAGAGGCGGTGGAGGAGATCGTCGTCGAGCGCAGCGACGATGAGCAGGATGGCATCGGCACCGCAGACGATGGCCTCGTAAATTTGCAGCGGGGAGATCGTGAAGTCTTTGCGCAGGAGCGGAAGGGACACCACGCCGCGAATGGCGGTGAGGTGGCGCAGCGAGCCCTGAAAGTATTGCTCGTCGGTGAGCACGGACAGCGCGTGCGCGCCGGCCTCGACGTAAGCGGCCGCCTGGCGGACGGGGTCGAAGTCGGCGGCGATCACCCCCGCCGACGGCGAGGCTTTTTTCACCTCGGCGATGAGGGTGGGAGTGCCGGGCTGGAAAAGGACGCGGCGAAAGCCGCGGAAGTCGTCGCGCAGCACGGCGGCCTTGCGGAGTTTATCGGCGTGCGACTCGAGCCGCCGCACCTCCTCTTGTTTGGTGGCGATGATTTGGGCCAGGCGGTCAGACATCGTCGTCATCATCGGTGTCCGTTCGTTTTTTGCCCTTGAGAAAGGCGTTCATGAAGTCGTTGAGTTCGCCGTCAAGAACGCCGTTCACGTCGCTGGTCTGCTCGCCGGTGCGGAGGTCTTTGACCATTTGATAGGGCTGGAGAACGTAGGAGCGGATTTGACGACCCCAGCCGATCTCGCCCTTCTCGCTGTAGTGGCGCTCCTGTTCGGCACGGCGTTTGTCCATTTCGACTTCGTAGAGGCGGGACTTGAGGACCTTGAGGGCAGAGGCCTTGTTTTTGATCTGCGAGCGCTCGTTCTGGCAGACGACGACGAGGCCGGAGGGAAAGTGGGTGATGCGCACGGCGGAGTCGGTGGTGTTGACGCCCTGGCCGCCGCAACCGCCGGAGCGGAAAACATCGACACGGATATCCTTGTCCAGCACCTCGATCTCGATGTTTTCGTCGATCTCGGCGAGCACATCGAGGGCGCAGAAGGAGGTGTGGCGGCGGGCGTTGGAGTCGAAGGGGCTAATGCGGACAAGGCGGTGGACGCCATTTTCGGACTTGAGTTTGCCGTAGGCGAATTCCCCGCGGACCATGACCGTGGCGCTTTTGAGCCCGGCTTCGTCCCCGGCCTGGGCGTCGAGGACCTCCCACTTGAAGCCGTTGCGCTCGGCCCAGCGGTTGTACATCCGGTAGAGGATGTTGGCCCAGTCGCACGCCTCGGTGCCGCCGGCACCGGCGTGAAGGTTGATGATGGCGTTGTTCGGATCGGTTTCGCCACGGAGCAGGCATTGGAGCTCCAGTGCGTCGAAGTCACGCACGGCGGACTCGAACTCGCCCTGGAATTCAGCGAGGGCCTGGTCCGTGCCCTCTTCGCGGGCCATATCGGCCAGCAGAGCGAGATCACCGATGCGGCGTTCGAGGCCGGTGAAGGCGTCGATGCGGTTGCGGACGTGATTGGCCTCCGAGGAAAGCTTCTGGGCCTTTTCACGGTTGTCCCAGAAGTCCGGGGCGGACATCATGCCCTCAAGCTCGGCGAGGCGGTTTTTCAGGACCGCCAAGTCAAAGAAACCTCCGCAGTTGACGCATACGGGCTTCCAGTTCGGGCAGATTAAAATCGGTGAGTTGGGCCATCGGGAGAACGTAGGGGACAAGGGCGGCGGGATCAAGGAAATGAGTTTGCGGCCCGGCGGCGCGCGGCTAATGTTTATGGCTATGAGCGACTCCAAAGACCCCGTGAAAGAGCGCGAATACGCGCAGAAGTTTGTGCAATTTGTGATGATCCAAGCGCAGAACGTCATGTATGTGCTGGGCAAAATCCCCACTCCGGACGGGCAGCGCGTGCCGCCGAATCTGGAGGCCGCCAAGATGCTCATCGATCAACTCGAGGTGATCAAATACAAGACCCGCGGCAACTTGATCGCGCAGGAGGAAAAGCTTCTGGCCGAGGCGTTGAGCAGTGTGCAGCTGGCATTTGTCGAAGCCAGCGGGGGAACGCCCGCCAGCTTGATGCCGGACCGGGACATGGGTTTCGACATGCCGCAAGACGACGACTTCGCTGATGATCCCGCCCCCACCCCACAACCATCGAAAGCGGAACAGATGCCGACCCCGTCAAGCCCGCCTGCGGCGGACACGCCCGCGCCGAAGGTTGAGGAGCCGAAGAAGAAATTCTTCAAGAGCTACGGTTGATGTCGCACCCCGGCATTGACCGGCGCGGTTGGTGCCCTTAAGTAGGGGGATGGACCGATTGGCTATTTATCCCGGCAGTTTCGACCCGGTGACCAATGGCCACCTCGATGTGGCCGAGCGCGCGCTGCGCATGTTCGACCGTGTGATCATTTCGATTGCCCGCAACGAAGGCAAACATCCGTTGTTTTCGCTGGAGGAACGCGCGGCCATGGTCCGGGAATCAGTCAGCCCACTGGAGGGCAGCGAGCGCATCCAGGTGGAGACATTCGACACCCTGCTGGTGGATTATGCCGCGCAGCGCGGGGCGGTGGCTGTGGTCCGCGGGTTGCGCGCGGTTTCGGATTTTGAATTCGAGTTCCAGTTGGCGTTGATGAACCGCAAGCTCAACGCCCGGATCGAAACCATCTTTCTGATGCCCAAGGACAACTACACCTATCTCAGTTCCCGCATCATCAAGGAGATCGCCAAACTGGGCGGTCCGGTGGACGATTTCGTACCTCCGTCTGTGTTGGCCCGCCTCAAGGCCCGTTTGCATCCGGCCCCTGTTGCCACCGTGTGATCCCCCATGAACATCATCCTGCGCGACATCTCGGAATACGGCACGCACCTGGAGGGCGAGTTGGACCCCGCGCCCTACGAACTGCCGGTATGCGACGTGCTTTCCTGGGGACCGATTCTTTACAGCCTGGAGGTGCAGAAATTTGAGACCGAATGCCTGGTGCGCGGCTTGTTGCGGACGCGGGCGAAGGTGAGTTGCGGGCGCTGTCTGGAGCCGTTGGTAATTCCGGTGGAGGTGACGTCCTTCGAGCACGCCATCCCATTGGCCGGGGAAGAGTCAATCGACTTGACGCCGTTGGTTCGCGAAGATATTGTCCTCGGTTTACCAATGGTGGCCCGCTGCACGCTGGACACTGATGGAAAATGCCCCCATACAGGCAAGATTTACGTGGAGAAGGACGATTCATTCGCCGACCTCCGCCGCGAGGAAGTCTGGGGGGCGCTGGATCAATTCAACGAGAAAGACTGATATGGGAGTCCCCAAAAGAAAAACCTCCAAGATGCGTCTGCGGACCCGCAAGGCGTCGCACCGCACCGAGCCCGCCCAACTGCGCACCGATTCCAAAACCGGCAACCGTCATCGTTCCCACACCGTGGACCCGAAGACCGGAACCTACCGTGGACGCCAGGTCTTGAGCGTCACTGCGGGCGAATAAATCCCGTTCTCTCCGCCGCGGCACCCGCATGAAAATCGCGCTTGATGCCATGGGCGGGGACTACGCCCCGGAGCGGCCGGTGGCCGCCGCACTCGACGCGCTCCAACGTTTCCCCCAGATCACCGAGCTGCACCTGGTTGGCAACGAGCCCGCCATCCAGGCCGAGCTGGTCCGGCATCGGTCGGTCGATGATCCGCGCCTGCGCATCCGCCACTGTTCCGAGACCATCGACATGGGCGATGGTGCCGTCGAGGGCATCCGCCGCAAAAAGGACAACTCCATCAGCCGCAGCGTCGAATTGGTGCGCGACGGGGTATGCGACGCGGTGGTCTCCGCCGGCCATACCGGGGCCATGGTCGCCGCCTGTTCCATCCGCCTGCGCAACCTCCCCGGCGTCGAACGCCCAGGCATCGCCACCGTCCTGCCCACGGAGACCAACCTCTTCGTCCTCATCGACGCCGGAGCCAATATCGACGCCCGCCCGGTCCACCTCATGCAATACGGCATCATGGGATCGGTCTTCTCCCAACACGTTCTCAAATACCCCAAACCACGCGTCGGTCTGCTCAGCATCGGCACCGAGGAGGCCAAGGGCAACGACCTGACCAAAGAGGCCTTCAAACTGCTCAAGACCGCCCCCGTCCACTTCGTCGGCAACATCGAGGGCCACGACCTCTACGAGCGCCCGGTCGAGGTGGTCGTGACCGACGGCTTCACCGGCAACGTCGTTCTCAAAACCTCCGAGAGCATCGCCAACGCCATCTTTCACTGGCTCAAAAACGAGATCAAAAGCAGCCCTGTGCGCACCGCGGGCGCGTGGCTGGCACGCGACGCCTTTCGCAACATCAAGCGCAAGACCAACTACGAGGAATACGGCGGCTCCCTCCTGCTCGGCGTCAACGGCACCGCCGTCATCGCCCACGGCTCCTCCACCGTCAAAGCCATCTCCAACGCCGTCCGCGTCGCCGTCGAGGCCATCGAGTTCAAGGTCAACCCCCATATCGAGGAGAAGATCAAGTCCGCCGCCGCTTCCGCATCCGCCCCACCCGCGCCATGAGAATTCTCGCCACCGGCAAATACCTGCCCGACCACGTCCTGACCAACGCCGAACTGGAGAAACGGGTGGACACCACCGATGAGTGGATCGTCACCCGCACCGGGATTCGCGAGCGTCGTATCGCCCGCGAGGACGAAACCACCTCCGACATGGGCGCCCACGCCGCCCGCAAAGCCATGGAAAAAGCCGGCGTGACCGCCGATGAGATCGACATGATCATCGTCGCCACAGTCACCCCGGATGCCATCTTTCCCTCCACCGCCTGTTATCTCCAGCACAAGCTCGGTGCCCAACGCGCCGCCGCCTTCGATATCCAGGCTGCCTGCTCCGGCTTTCTCTACGGCCTGGTCATGGCCTCCCAGATGCTCCGCAACAACGCTTTTCGCACCATCCTCGTCGTCGGCGCAGAAAAGCTTTCCACCATTGTCGATTGGAACGACCGCGCTACATGCGTGCTTTTTGGCGACGGGGCCGGGGCCGCTGTTGTCCGCGCCCGCGAGGACGGGCGCGACGGCATTCTCGCCCACGACCTTGGCGCCAACGGCAACCTGCACGACATCCTCTACCTCATGAACGGCAACTACACCGGCCCCGACGGTAAAGAACCCCGCAAAGGCCCGCACTGCATGAAAATGAGCGGCCCGGAAGTGTTCAAACAAGCCGTCACCGAAATGGCCAAATCCGCCGTCAAAGTCATGACCGAGGCCGGCCTGACCAATCAGGACATCGCCTGCGCCATTCCCCACCAAGCCAATATTCGCATCATCGACGCCCTCTCGCAGCGCCTCAAAATCCCCGAAGGCAAAACCTTCATCAACGTCCAGCGCTACGGCAACATCTCGGCCGCCTGCATCCCGGTGGCTCTGTGCGAAGCCCAGTCCCACTATAATCTCAAACGCGGCGACAAAATCCTCCTCGTCGCCTTCGGAGGCGGCCTCACCTGGGCCGCGGCCGTCATCGAGTGGTGACCGTGTGCCCGCCAGAGGCGGGGACGGAGTGGGAGGGCGGAACTCCGCGCCCGCCGGAGTACAGCGTTTCCGGTCAACATCGTCGTAGAGGTAAAGTTCACCCTGCCGGCCAAACCCAGGCGGGTTCATAGCCCCGCCCTCTGCCGCCGCACTCCCTATCTGTTTGGGAGTGCGGTGGCAGAGCGCGACGGCGGCACCGCTTGGGCAGGCCCGTAGGGCGGGGGTTGGCGGATTATGCTTTGGATGTTCGACGTTGGATGTTGTTTACTGCGAGGTCCCGCGCAGGATGTCCACCGGCTGTAAGTGCGCCGCCCGCCGGGCCGGGATGTAAGAAGCGAAAAGCACCGCAATCATCGCCAGCACCGCTGCGATAATATAGTGATTGATGTCCCATGCGACAATGAAGTGGTCGGCTTTGAAGATGCCCCGGATGCGGATCGGTATGAAGGTCACCGCATAGGTCAGTGCCGCGCCGAAGGCCCATCCCATCACGATTCCGATGCAGGCCACAAAAAAGCCCTGCCAAAGAAATATGCCGCTGATATCCGCGCGCGTGTATCCCATGGAACGCAGAATCGCGATTTCCTTGGTTTTTTCCATCACGGCCATGGTCAGCACGTTGAAGATGCCGAAGCCGGCCAGCAGGATGATGCCGCTGATTGCCAGTGCGGCGGAGATGCGCAGGGTGCGGAAGATTTGCAAGTTGCTCTTTTCGCGCTCCTGCCAAGGGCGCGCACGGTGGGAGAGCAGGTCCTCGAAGGCCTGCGCGTCCTGCGGCGCCCGCATCGGATCATGCAGCCGGATCAGGATGAATGAGGTCTCGTGCGGACGGCGCAGAATGGTCTGTGCGGTGCGGCGGTGCACATACACCTGTTTTTCGTCAATCATGTTGATACCGGTCTCGTAGATCGCCGCCAGCCTCATCCGCCGCGGCTCGTCGGCCCGGCCGGTAACAAAAAGTTGCTGACCCACGAACATATCGTATTTGCGCGCCAAAAGGCCGCCGACCATAATTGAATCGGTGTCAGCGCGAAAGTCGTCGAAGTTGCCCTCGATGATCTGATAGGGCAGATCGGTGGCACGGGCATGCATGACGGTGTCGATGCCATGCAGCCGGCACAACTCGGTGCGAAAGCCGGCCCGGACCGCGGCGTTTCCCTCGATTATCGGTGTGGCCGCAGCCACGTTCGGATATTCCTCCAGCACACGGATGACCCGGTAGGCATCGAGAATGCCGGGGTAATATTTGCGCGACTGTGGGTTGGCCACCGCCACCATGTCCGCGCGCCGCTCGTCCACGATGCGGGTGAAGCTTCTCTGGAACCGGTCCGACACAATCACAGCTCCCCTGCTGCCGAGCAGGGCCTCGATAAAAAACGCTTGGAATCCCTGGGTCTGTGCCTGGCCGCAGATGAAGAACCCCACCCCGGCCACCACCCCGACGGCGCTCAAAAACATGGAGCGCTTGCTCTCCATGAAAAACCGCAGGGCGATGAGAAACACTGGGGTCATGATGGATTCAATGGCGCGCGTCCCTCACATTTTGGGGCGGCTCTCGGTGACAACCCGCTCGCCGGGGGAAAATCGGTCCTGTTCGGCGACAACGACAAGCTCCCCCTCCTCCAAGCCCTCTAGAATCTCACATTCCTCCACGCTGCGAAAGCCGGTCTTGACCATGCGCACCTCGATCCGGTTGTCCTTAACCACCAGCACCCGGTCCCCTTCGCGCACCGCGCGGGAGGGCACGATCAGCGCGTCCGGACGCTGGCCGATGATGATGTTGGCCTCCCCGGTCATTCCCGGCATCAACGCCCCCGCCGTCGTATTGTCGCTCATTCGCAAAATCACTCCGTAGGTCTGGTGCTCCGCCTTCGGCAGCACCTGCACCACTTCGGCGTCGAAGGTTTTGCCACCGAAAGAGTAAAGCCGCACCAGAGTCGGCATCCCCGGACGCAGCGGGCCCACGTCCTCCTCGTTGACATTGGCGAGCAACTGGCTTTGTGCGCTGCCAATCAACGCCAGCGAATTGGAACTGGTCACCGTCTCGCCCAGCCGGACAAACAACTCCAGGATCACCCCGTCCAGCGGTGAGCGGATCGTGCTCTGGCCGATGCGTGCTCGCACGCTCTCCAACTGTTTTTTAGTCAGGTCCACCTCCTGCTCCAGTGCCAGGCGTTCCTGCGCCACCCTGCGTTCCAGGTCCTGCACCAGACTCTGCACGCGCTCGAACTCCAGTGGCGAAATCGTGCGGTCCCGCACCAACGGCTCCAACCGTTGTAGCTCGTTGCGCCGTGACTCCAGCTCATTCAGCGATGCCGGACCGATCAGTAATCGTTCCCCGGCCGTGCGCAGCTTCAAATTGAGCTGCTCCAAATCGTTGACCTGCTGCTCGTCCACCACCTCGGCGATCAGGTCCCCCTCTTTCACCGTGTGCCCCGCATTATGCGGCAGACTCAACACCACCCCGTTGGTGCGCGAACGGATCAGCAATTGCCGCTCTGGTTGCACCGAAATCGTCCCATACACAGCCGCCGTCGCCTGGCCCCGCCGCACCTGCGCCACGTCGGCAGTTTGCAGCGGATTAAGCAGGCGCACCGCCAGAAAAAGGAAACTTCCGACCAGCAGCACCGCCGCCACGGCGATGATTACACCGCGCGGGACCTCTCCACGTCGTTGTGTCCGTGATATTCCGCAATGATGCAACCAAGGTGTCATGAGAACGGATATTGTGCTGTGACCGCTGGGAATTGCAATACCACGCCGACCGGAAGACATCATGCAGAATGATCAAGTCGTGGGTCGAAGGTTCCCAGCGGGCCAAGTCCCGGCGGGCGCGGAGTCCCGCCCTCCCGTCGTCCCTACCGTGTTGGACGGTCCGTGTTCGATGTTGTTGACCCCCCGCCGGTTGACGGACCCGGTTCTCGGGGGCACGATGATGCCTTGTGAGTTTCGTCGAAATTTTCAACACACTGGTGTCGTCGCCCGGCCCGTTGGTGCGCAAGTTCCGCGGCCTGCTCGACCCGTCGGTGCCGATCGAGCCGCTGGCCGCCGAGGCCCAGCGCCTCACCCGCCAATATTTCGGACGCACCATGCGACTTTTCGCCCCCCTCTACCTTTCCAACGAATGCGTCAACGTCTGCAAATACTGCGGCTTCTCGCGCGACAATCCGATCTTGCGGGTTACGCTTTCTCCCGACGAGGTGGAGCGCGAGGCCCGGCACCTCGTCGCGGAGGGATTTCGCAACATCCTGCTGGTCGCCGGCGAGCACCCCCGCTTCGTTTCTGAAAATTATCTGGAGCAATGCGTCCGCCGCCTGCATCCTTTCGTGCCCTCGCTGGCATTGGAGGTCGGGCCGATGGAGCGCGCCGAATACGAGCCTCTGGTCCGTGCGGGGGCCGAGGGGTTGGTGGTTTATCAGGAGACCTATCACCGTCCGACCTACGCGCAGATGCACTCCTCCGGACCCAAACGGGACTTCGACTGGCGGCTGCAGTGTCCTGAACGCGCCTACGACGCCGGATTTCGCCGCATCGGCATCGGTGCTCTGCTCGGTCTCCATGACTGGCGCGCGGAGGCCACGGCCCTCGCCGCCCATGCCGAATACCTTCTGAAGCGCGCATGGAAGGCGTCGCTCACCATCTCCCTGCCACGCCTGCGCCCGGCTGCGGGCGAGTTCGAGCCTCTTGTCCATGTCTCCGACCGCGATTTCACCCGCCTGGTCCTGGCCCTCCGGATCACATTTCCGCAGGTCGGACTGGTGCTCTCCACCCGCGAACCCCGGCGCCTGCGCGACGGCCTGATGCCCCTGGGCATCACCATGATGAGCGCCGGCTCGCACACCGAACCGGGCGGCTACACCGGCGCCGGTCGCGACAAGGTCCACCAAACCATCAAAGGACGGCCCGTCCCGGCCATCGGTTCCGAGGGGGAATACGCCACCGAACAATTCTCCATCTCCGACGAACGCTCCGCCTCCGAGATCGCCACCCGCCTGCGCGAAATCGGCCTGGACCCGGTCTGGAAGGACTGGGACAGTGCCCTGGCCGCCGCACCATGAATCCCATCGTTGTCTTTCTCAACGGCTCTCCCAAACAAGTCGCTCCCGATACAACCTTGGAACTCCTTGTCGCCGGCCTCAAACTGAGTCCGCGCATGGTGCTCATCGAACATAACGGCCGCGCCCTCCACCGCCGCGAATGGACCGGGGTCCGCCTGGAACACGGCGACCGGCTGGAAGTCCTCCGGGTCGTCGCCGGCGGTTGAGGCGAGGCCGGGGTGGGGCATGGGGGGAAAGGTTATTCGAGTTTTACGATTCGGCCGGTGGGGGCAAGGTCGCCCTCTTTGAGGAGTTCGAGGATGGGGCCGAGGATTTCTTCTGGTGGTTTGCCGCCCTCGTGCATTTCGGTATCGAGCAAAGGAGGCTCGACGGCGTTGACGCGGATGTTTTTGCTGCGGAGTTCGAAGGCGGTGGCTTTGGTGAGGGAGTCCAGCGCGCATTTGGAAGCGCAATAGGCGGCGGCGCCGGGAAAGTGTTTCAGGGGGGCGCTGATGTTGAGAATTTGGCCGTGTTTGGCAGCGAGCATGAGGGGGAGAACGGTGCGGATGAGTAGGAAAGGGCCGCGCAGGTTGGTAGCCACGGCCGTGTCCCAGTCCTGGATGGAGGTTTCGTACACGGGGGCCAAGGGCGGAAAAACGCCGGCATTGTTGATGAGGATATCAATGCCACCCCACTCATCGGCGACCGCGCTCACGAGGTCCTCGACGTCCATGGACACGGACACATCGGCGGGCCAGACATTGGCGGTGCCACCTTCTTCGACGATGGCGGCGCGGGTTTGTTCGAGTTTGTCTTTGCGTCGGCCGGTGAGGACAATACGCGCGCCCTCGCGGGCGAGCCGAAGGGCGAGTGCCCGTCCGAGTCCCGATCCGGCACCGGAGATGAGGACGACTTTGTCTTTTAATTCCATGTTGTCCATCGTATCACGAGTTTGTCATGCCGCGACCCATGCCCGTGAACGAGCCATCCGTGGTGATGGAGGACGCCGATTGGCTGGTGGTGGAAAAGCCCGCGCTGATGCTGACTCATCCGACCCGCCCGGACGGTCCGCCGACGTTACTGGACTGGTTGCGCGCGCGGTTTCCCGGACGGGCCGTGGCCTGCGTCAACCGTCTGGACCGCGAGACCAGCGGGCTGGTGCTGGCCGCCACCCATGCCGCGTCCGCCTCGGAACTCGGAAAGCTGGCCATGGCACGAGCCATTCGAAAGACCTATCTTGCACTTGTTACGGGGGAAGCCCCGGAGGAACTGGAGATCGACGCCCCGCTGGACCGGATTGGAAAACACCGTGCATGCGACATTTATGTGAAGCAGGGAGTATGGGAGGGCGGGTATCCGGCGCGGACGCACGCGCGTCTGTTGGAAAGGCGGAGGATTGACGGCCAATGGGTTTCGATGCTGGAGTGCCGGACGGAAGGTGGCAGGTTGCATCAAATCCGGGTGCATCTGAACCACGTCGGACTCCCCTTGTTGGGCGACAAGCTCTACGGTCCGGATGACCGGTGGTATTTGCGCATGATCGCGGAGGGCTGGACCCCGGAGATGGCGCGCGCGCTGCGGCTGCCGAGGCAGGCGTTGCACGCGACCCGGTTGGAATTTGAATGGCATGAACGCAAGGTCATTGCCGCTTCGCCGTTGCCGGAGGACCTATGGGAATTCTGGACGGCAAAATGACGTCAGGGCCGGACGTCGTTGGGATCGGGGATACGAGAGCGGAGTTGGTTGACAGTGGGGCGCGCCTCGGCTGCGCGTCCGCGTTCCTGTTCCATCATGCGCATGGTGTCCACGGTCAATGTGGGGACTCCGGCCGCGCCGGGGGATTGCGCGGCGGGGGCACCGGTGACGGCGGGACCGGAGGTGGCCACCGTCGGGCGATTGGCAACGGGGGTGGTATCGCGAATGGGGTTGGGGATGTCGGCGGCGGAATCCTGCGCAACCGCCGGGCGATTGGTGGTGGAGAATCCGGTTTCGGACATCGGAGTGTAACGCTGGCTGGGCAGTGTTTCCATGGCACTGGTGCCTAGGGCGGGGCTCAGTCCGCGCGGATCGGAAGGATCGCGGCCGACTTCCCCGCTGCGGGTTGCCGGGGTGTCGGCATCGCTGGGGCGACCCTGGCGCTGAATGACCATGTCGATGATCGAAGCGGACATGTCACCTGGCGGGCGTCGCGGATCGGAAATGAGGGGAAAGGGCTGGTTCTTCTGTTCCTCGCGCAACACGGCGCGTTCGGCTTCTTTTTCCTTCATGGCCTCCACCAACCATTCGCGTTCGCGGCGGATGGCTTCACGTTCTTCGGCGGTGGGTTGGCGCATGGGAGCGGGACGGGGGGGGGTCGATTCGGGAACCGCGGCGGCGGCGGGCGGCGCTGGGGCGGCTTCCGCGTCGGGAATCCGCATGCGCTCCTTGGGCGTTTAAACCGTTGCCTCCCCAGGCCATCGGCAACAGAAGAAGGGACAGCAGCGATCCGGAGCGGGAAATGCGTTTCATGGTAATACAATATCCTGTATTTCCCTGCGGGTCAATACGTTCGATCACGTCGTGATGTTTGGGGAAGGTATCCGGTCGATGCCTCCTGCGCATCTTTCACGTTTTCCGCCGCATTCAGCCGGGCAGCCGGCTTTCGTCGATGAGGCGGACGCCTTCGAGCATGACTTCCTGCCAACCGGCTTGAATGGTGCGTTCGGGGATGACGATGTCCTCGATGAAGTTGAACTCGCATCGGCCCCAGTTGAGCATGGTGTGGCAGGCGTTGTCGGCGGTCTGGTGGGCGGTGGCGGCGTGGAACAGGACGCCATCGTGAATGACGACGACTCCTGTCTCCCCGGTGGAGAGATCGGTGATTTCGATTTTTCCGGTCCAGGTGCTCAGGCACAGCATTTGAATGAGGTCGCCGAGGCGGAGGGTGGAGAGGTAACCGAGCTTGCGTTCCTTGGAGACTTTGGCGCTCGGAGCGTTTGCAGGGGGAGTGGGAGGGGTGGTGGTGAAGGCACGTTCGGCGGCAATTTCCTCGGCCTTGCGCCCGACGCCCTTGAGGACGTCCTCAATGAGGTAGGGCTTGGAGATGAAGACGGTTTTATCGGGGTCCCACTCGACGGCCATGAGTGCGGGGCAGCGGGGCTGGCCGAGGACGAAGAGGTGCGGGATGCCGAAGATGGCCAGGTGGGATTTGTAATGGGCGATGAAGTTGGGCCCGGGGCTGTCGCCGTCCACGAGCAGGATGTCGTAGTGGTGATCGGGGTCGTCGCGTCCGGGTTCGATGTAATGGACACGAATGTCCAGACGTTGCTTCAGGCCGAGATCGAACCATTGGGCCGCCTTGCGGGGCCAGACAGCCAGTGCGACGTTGATGACAATTGGAATGCCCATAATTTCTTCTCATTCAACAGCAAGGATTGTGCCGCTCGGCGATGTTGCGGGAGGGGGCGGTATGATAATTGCTTAAGGACGGGACCGGCACCGTCGATTGGAACGGGCGGGGAGAAACGAGTTATGTTCCGAGGACATTTAAATCAGATGAATCTGGGTGAGGTGGTCAAGCTATTGGCCTCCTCGGGCCAGTCCGGATTGCTGCATTTGATGGGAATGGGTCCGGACCAAACGGGTGGCTGTTATTTTCAATTGGGACGGTTGGTTCATGCGAGCTTGGGCAACTATCACGGGTTGGACGCGATCAGCCGGATGTCCCGGATGGTGGATGGGGCCTTCGCATTCGAAGAGGGAGTGGCCTCGCCCGAGCAGTCGCTGGGAGGCTATCCGACGGAAGCACTGGTGGAGATGATCGGCGAACATATGGCGGAATACGACGCTTTGCGCGCGGCAACGCCAGACGCCGATGATGTGCCGATTTATCTGACCGGGCGCAAGCTCGACGGCTTGCAGGCCAGTCCAGACGAGTTGTCGATCCTGCTGTTGTGCAATGGTGTGCGCAGCGTGCGCGAGATATCGCAGCAGACCAACCAGAATCCCGCGGATGTGAGGACCGCTCTGGCCAAATTCCGACAGGCCGGCGTGATCGATGTGCAACGGCTGCATTCGGTGGACCCGGCAACGCCCACTCCGCCTCCGCCGCCCGCACCTGATCCGGCGCCGCAGATCACGGAGCCGGAAGCGCATTCGCCAGAGGCCGGGCAGACGCCCACTCCCGGCGACGGGGTGCGCTATTGGCGGGGACGACGGATCAATTGAAGGGATTGGCATGGCGGCTGCTACAGGCCGTGCATGAGCAAGCACATCCCCGCATTTTTCTCATTGGCGTTGGTTTTTCTGTTCTCGGCCGTGACCATCCTTCCGGCGCAGCAGGAGTCGGCGGCCACAACATCGCCGGCATCCGCATCCATTCAGGATGAGTTGCGGGTGTTGCAGCGCGACACCATCAACATCCAGCGGACATTGATCGACAGCGGGGTAACTCCATCGCTGCGGCAGGACCTTGAGGCGTTGGAGGCGGAGATCAAAGCGTTGCGCGAGGGCCGTGGAGAGCTGGAGCGAAAGCTTGATGAGCTGGCAGTCGCGCGGGAGACGGAGGCCCCAGCCCCGTCCGAAGAGGGACTGGCTCTGGAGGCATGGCTGGGTACGAACATGGTCTGGGTGCTCGTCTCCGCGTTTCTGGTGATGCTGATGCAGGCGGGCTTCGCGTTGTTGGAAACGGGATTCACCCGCGCAAAAAACGCCGCGCACACCATGTCCATGAACCTGCTGGACTATGCGATCGGCATGCTGGCGTATTGGGCCTTCGGCTTCGCAATCATGTTCGGCAACAGCGGCGGAATCGACGCGCTGGGTTACGAGACCGGGCTGGAGAGCGGGTTCGGTGTCACCATCGGTGACTCTTTCTACAGCTTCTTCGGCACCACCGGCTGGTTTTTGTCGGGCGAGGCGCTGGCGGGGGGAATATTCACGCTGTTCATTTTCCAGCTGGTGTTCGCCAGCACGGCCAACACGATTCCGACCGGCACTCTGGCGGAACGCTGGAAAATGCGCGGATTTGCTTTCAGTTCGATGTTGGTAGCCGGCTTTATCTATCCGCTCTTCGGCCACTGGGTCTGGGGAGGCGGATGGTTGAGCGAACTGGGTTTCGCAGATTTCGCGGGATCGACGGTGGTGCACATGGCCGGCGGGGTGCTGGCGCTGGTGGGAGCGGTCGTGGTGGGTCCGCGCGTGGGCAAGTTCAACCCCGACGGCACACCCAATCCGATCCCCGGCCATAACATTCCGATGGCGTTTCTGGGAACTTTTCTACTGGCCTTCGGCTGGTTCGGATTCAATTCGGGCTCCAGCCTGGCAGGGACCGAAAGCTCGATCGGGCTGGTGGCGGCGAACACCGCGCTGGCCTCCGGGGCCGGTGCGGTACTGGCGGCCATCACCACCCGGCTCCAGTTCGGCAAGACCGACCCCAGTTTTTGTTGCAACGGCCTGCTGGCCGGTTTGGTGGGCATCACCGCGCCGTGCGCGTTTGTGCAGCCTTGGGCGGCGGTGTTGATCGGGGCGACTAGCGGGGTGCTGGTAGTATACAGCGCGCTGTTCATCGAGGAGCGGCT
>CAZTYG010000010.1:15925-16976 GCA_964617445.1 uncultured Blastochloridaceae bacterium | reverse complement strand
CTAATGATGATCCACTTCGCATCTTTCGCGGTGATGGTTTGATTGGAGAGCACGAAAAAGGCGGCGGTGGCCATAAATAAAAGCATGTAAAAACGCCCTCCCCCTTCCGCCCCGCCCAATGCGGAAAAGCCCACAGGGTTTTGAATAAAGACAAACATCACCCATCCCATATAGCCCACCACGGCCATATTCTGCCAACGCAGGAGATTGAGTTTTTCATGTCCCATACACAACCGGGCAATGAAGAGAGCAGTGACCCCCATGATCGCGATTTCGGGAAGATTGAATGCCCGTCCCAAAAACGGGAGGGCAGGCAGATTGACGGTAAAGCCGATCGGAATCAGCAGCCAATATTTGCGCCCCATGACAAGCGCCACCGCACCGGCAATGGCCGGCCCCAGCAGCATGGCCGGGCCCCTATGGTGCCCTTCCCCAATCATGATGCCGAAATAGACCGCCAAGAGCAGACCCAGCATAGTGACTACGAAAATGGTCAGCTTGGCAATCAATGCGCCAGCCATGTTGGTGCCCTGCATAAGAAGAATTTAGCCCGAATTTTTCAGGTTCCCAGTGAAAATCGCACACAGTGCCGACGGAAATCGGGTTAACCGCGACCCGGTCGCTCCCTGAGATGTCCGTCCCCACGGACTTCGTCGAGGGATGGTTATCTCACGCCACAAGGCCATGAGATAAGCAGGCTAGTCCCTCTACGCATGAAGCCAATGGGAAAAATGTAATCGGAAGTCAGGAATCAGAGGTCTGATGTCAGCGTTCAAAGGTCAGTGGCCTCTCGATTGTGATTAAGGAAACAGGGATTAGGTGATTCAGAAAGACCATCGTCAGTAGCCCCTCCGCCCTCTGATTTCCGTCCTCCGTCCTTCAGGTTTCAAGTTTCACGCTTCAGCCCTTCCGCCCCTCCGTCCGTAAGTCAGTAGTCCCTCTTCAGGTCTCAAGTTTCAGCCCTCAGGTTTTCCGTCCTCCACCTCTCCCTGTCCTCCGCGATCTCTTTGTAAAACCGGCTGTTTCCCGAAAATCCCGCTACCCGCCACAG
>CAZTYG010000010.1:12220-15915 GCA_964617445.1 uncultured Blastochloridaceae bacterium | reverse complement strand
CCCTGAGCCGGGTTGTAAATCCTGAGCTTGTCGAATGTATCGAAGGGTTACTCCGAAATGGTCCGTTGTCCCTGCGTCACCACCACCCAACGCTCGGGCCTATCTCTCACCCGCATCCGGACGGCAAATTCACCCACAACGGCCAATTCAGTTGCTTCCAGCCAATCATCAAGACCCCAACCCCACCCTTCACGCAACCCGCGCTCTCCCACCACCCATACTTCCCCGGCCTCGATATGATAGAGCCTGTATCCACTCAAGTGCGTGACCTTGCGGGAGCCAAAGGGCCTCCACAAAGCCACCTCCGGCTCATCCGCAGTTGCAATCAACCCCACCTCTTCCACCCCGTCTGGCAACGAGTCACGGACCTCCCCCAGCAAATCCCAGCGCATGGCATAGGTGCGGTAAACTTCTCCGGCCCGGCCTGTTTGGATGTCCCTTGATTCCAGCAACCCCATGAGAGTCATTGCCGGAAACAACGGACGTGATGGGCTAACGGTCAATGGCGCGAGTGAGGAAAGCACGGCCAACAGCGATGCCAACCAAACCAAACGACCGGGCCGCATCCCGCGGATAATCAACAACAGCGGCAGGAGCAGCAAAGCCGGATAATACGGCAGCAAAAGGCGGGCGCCACTTTCACTGCCCATCTTTGCCGCAAAGACAGCCACCGAAATCCACGCTGAGCCAGCCAGAAGAATTTCAAACCATGTGACCTGCGACTTCCCTGACTGGTGACGGAATACCCTGCCCCGCCGCCAGCCAAGCCCCAACAAAGCCGCCCATATTGCTACGATTCCCAGGCCCAGTCCGGCGGCTTCTTCCATCGGAATTTCCCCGAATTCCACCCGAAACCGGGGAAATCCCTCTTTGATCCACGACCAATCCCCGGTCTGCCCGGCCAGCCACTGATTGAGCCTTGCGGATGCAGGGAATAATGGCGGCTGGAACCCACCCACAGTCACAAGAACGGCATTTCCGACCAGACCGCGCACCGGGTCTTCCAATTTCATGCCATAGGAATTCTGCGGATCGCCGGTCCAGTCCCCCTCATGCTTATGGTTCAGTACTGCTATCGGCAAAAAAGATACACCTGCCCCCAGCAGGCCACACATCAGCAACACTTTCCAACGTCGCCAGATATGCGGCAGCAGTCCCAGTAATGGCAACGCACATGGCAAGAGCAGCGGAAGATTGGATGCCTTGATCCCTGTCAGCAAAGCCGCCGCCCAAACTGCCATGACCACATCAAAAAGCCGACTTTCACGCCGGGCCTTGAGGCCGAAATGCAACGAGGCCAGCAGATAAAACGCACCCATGGCATCATTGCCCACGCTGCCCGCCTGGGTCACATCCATAACCATGCCATGCGCGGAGCGGTCCCTGCATGGCGAAAGACCGAGAACACCAGGCCGGGCATGAGCAGGAACGGGAGCCAATTGGTGAGAAAGAACAGCCGGTCGCTGTGGCTGAATTGGAACAGCGGCATGAGCAGCCACTCCGCACCCGCACCACTGTAATTCATGCGCTCATTGGGTGTCTCAATCCAATGCCAGCCTCCTTCCCACCACCAATGCAGCAGCCGCGAAAAGCGATAAGTCAGAAAATCGTAATTGTTCGGGTGGTAGAGCAAGCCTCCCAACAGCGACCCGGCCAACAGCAATGCAAATGCCCATGGCAACGCACTGCGTATGCTGCGTATTCTCCTCAATCGGCAGAATTTACGCACCGGGGGCAGCCGCAAACCCTTGCACACACCGGTCCTGCGCACCCCATATGCCAGCAATCCCGCCGACAGCGTCAGCAACAGGCCGTAACCCGCCGGATTTAAATGCCCTGCCCAAGACAGAATCCAACCGCTTGCGGTGGCCCAAACCGAAACCACAATCCATCCCCCGGCGGCGGCATCGGTCCACGTCTTGCACACTCCATTCATCTGCACCACACGTTGTATTTCAGGATGCACCAAATCGCCCGGACACCGTCTTTCCAGCCTATCTTTTTTCCTTCTTCATAGGTCCGCCCGTAGTATGAAATGGCCACTTCATAAATCCGGAGTGCGGGCCGGATCGCGGCGATCTTTGCGGTGATCTCCGGTTCAAAACCAAAACGATTCTCTTCAATGTGGATTTGCTGGATGACCTCCTTTTTGAAGACCTTGTAGCACGTCTCCATGTCCGTCAGGTTCAGATTTGTGAATATGTTGGAGAGCATCGTAAGAAATTGGTTGCCGAGATAATGCCAATAATACAACACCCGGTGGGCTCCAGAACCCATAAACCGCGACCCATAAACCACGTCCGCTTTCCCGTCCAAAATAGGTTTGAGCAAGATAGGATATTGCTCGGGATCATATTCCAGATCCGCATCCTGAATGAGCTGTATGTCCCCGGTCGCCTTGGAAAAGCCGGTCCTGAGTGCCGCTCCCTTACCCTGATTGGACTCATGCCTGAATATGCTGATGCGGGGGTCGGTTTTGCATAAATCATTCATCACCTGCCAGGTGCCATCCCGCGAACAATCATCCACCATCACCAATTCTCCCACCTCGGAACGCTGCAAGACTTTTTCTACAATGAGATGAAGCGTCCCCGCTTCATTATAGACAGGCATGATTACTGAAAGCTTCATATTCATGGCATCATTAATATTCGGTTTGGTTAGTCGGCGCGGTCGGCAGGGTATTCCGCTGGTTTCTGCGTTTTCCAAATTTCGAATGCCGGAAGCCGCCGCTGCAGACGAAACGAATGCGCGGCGAGCCATTCTTGCAAATGGCCTCCGACGTCATAAATATCCCGCTTGGAAAGAATAACCAACTCAGGCAATGGAAGCTGATCCAATTGGTCCGGCCGACGGTTAATTGCGATGACAACCGCAGGTAGTTCGCGCAGGTCGACCAGGGGCTGGTCGATTTCGGACAATCTTATCCTGTGATCAGCCAATTCCGGCCACAGTCCATAGTATTGTCCCGCAAGTGGATCGGCGGCCCACCAAACCACCCGCCCATCATTTGCCATGGCTTTCGCGATTGCCGCAGCCTGCCTATAGTCGTCTTTGGCATGGGCATCCGCGAACCTCAACTGGACTGACGATATCAGCAGCATTGTAACCAGCACCCAGACAGAAATCGAACCCAACTTACCGGATTGAATTGAGCCATGCAGCAGAAACCCAAGGATCAGGACATAAACAGGAAAAAGCGGAGCCAGATGCCTGCCCCAGAATGGAAAACCCGCAAAAAGGGCGCCCGCGAAAAGGATGCCGACTGAAGCTGCCACCATCACGCAACACACTCTTACGATTCGGGTGTTTCCGGGCAGCGTCCGCCACCCTGAAATCAAGACCACTATTCCAGCAACTGCAAACACCGCACATAATCCAAGCCCAACAAGACCAATCGCAGATGCAATCTCCACCAGATCGAATGTGCGAACCATTTCACGCATCGCGGCTCTGGAAGGAAGAAAGCCCGAAATTCCAATAAATTCCACTACGGAGAAAACAAGATTGGCAGGTCCTACGGACCAGATTTTAGCACCTCCAGAACCTCGCATCAAGGTTTCGAGATAATAGAGCGCCAATGCCATAAGAACCAGAAGAGTGGCAGATATGGCAGCGAGATGTTTGAACGGAATTTGCAGCTTCTGACGCCATCCAATGAAGACGACAATCAAGAAACTCACAAAAACAGGTAT
>CAZTYG010000010.1:11931-12210 GCA_964617445.1 uncultured Blastochloridaceae bacterium | reverse complement strand
AAGCAGCGTGGAGCCGGCGGTAATGAGGCTGCCCGCAATCCAATGGGGCAGCCATTTGTACGGCGACTCTTCGTTGAACAAAATCTCACACAGCGCGACAAGTAGAAGACTGCCGCCCAAAATCTGCAGGGCGTAGGGACGCGCTTCGTTGACATAAAACCACAGATACGGCTGGACTGCCATAATGAGTGGAAGCAGGGGCTGGCGCAACAGCACCCCCAGACGATAAAAGCAGAAAATCGCGCCAATCGCATAAAGGGCGTTGGGCAACCTCAACAT
>CAZTYG010000010.1:2129-11921 GCA_964617445.1 uncultured Blastochloridaceae bacterium | reverse complement strand
CAACATATACTAGCTGGTGCCGATGATTTTTGACCAGCCCCACGCCAAGAACATGCTAAGTGGCATCTGGGCTTCGGATTTGTTGTCCGCCACCAACGCACCCACCACCCCGGACGGCGAAGTAAACGTGGTGTATTCCCATGTTTGCGCCTCATCGATCCAGATGCTGCCGCCGGATGGCATGAGCATCACCAGCAGGATGGCGAACAGAACAACTATACCGGATATGTGACGATGCTCTAGCATTTGCGTGCAACCAGTAACAGCCCGACGCCGAATGGGAAATGCCAGCGCGTGACGGCTGGCTTCACAAAGGCGGCCTTGAGCAGCCGATTAAGCAGGGCCGGGGGAATGCAATCTTCCGCCCTCGCTCCCATATTAAAGCCGATCGCACGCAGTTTCCGCGCCAGCCACACCAGAGGCATGGCCAGGACATTGATATAGGCACAATGCTCTATGTGAAGAGGAAGGGGCTCAAACACGTCCAGCAGCGCTTTTCGGTCGTACCTCCGTTGATGATGCAATGAAACATCCCAATCGCTCCACAAACACATCAGTGCCGGAACCGTGATAAAAATCCACCCCCCGGGCCTGAGAATTCGAACCATCTCAGCGGCAGCCAGATGGTCTTCGGGAATATGCTCCAACACGTCCAAAGCGGTGACAATATCCACAGTCGCATTCCCCAAAGGTATCTCCGTACAGCTCCCGCAAATCACCCCGGCCTGGGATAGTCTCTGCTTTAGAATCTCCAGCGACTCTTCATGGTCATCCATCGCCTTCACATCCATGACGGCCTGCATTTCTTCCGCAAACGCCCCGCTGCCGGCACCGCAGTCCAACAGCGTGGACTTCGCATGGATGCCGCATGTCCGATCCATCCAGTGCCGGATGATCTCCCTCTTTCCGACATAGTACCAGTGCCTGCGCTCAACCTCCGCCAGATTGGCGTATTCTTCCGGGCTCATGTTATTTGTCGGACCCTCTCAAGTGCTGCTCGGTGACATAAAGCGGGCGGCGCTTGACCTCGGCGAACACTTTGGCCAGGTAAGAACCGATCACCCCCAATGACAAGAGCTGGATCCCTCCCAGACAGAGCACGGCGACAGAAATGGTCGTGAATCCGGGCACGATCCAGGCAGTCAGCCATCCAAAAAACTGAAGCAGCTTGATGGTGATCAGAATGATTGCATAGCTGAAACCAATCACCGAGATGACCGCCCCCATGATCGAAATGAGGTGCAGGGGAAAAGCGCTGAAGCTGGTAATGCCCTCCCACGCATACGAGAAGAGCTTGCGCATCGATTGTTTGGGCTCATCCGCCCGCTCTGCCCGCTCATACCACACATACGCGGTGGGGAATCCCAACCAGCCGCGTTGGGCCGGAAGAAACATGCCGCGCTCTGGCATGGCGATAAGCGCATCTGCAAGGCGGCGGTCCATGAGGGCAAACGTGCCACTGTCCTTCGCCATCACCTGTCCTGTAACCCGGTAGAATATTTCATGGAATGCCCGGAAGAGAATCCCGCGAATCCCCTTCTCAGGCCGCGAAGTCCTGCGTCCAACCACATGGCTTGCGCCCTGTCTCCATTTCTCAATCATTTCGGGAATGGCTTCCGGAGGATCCTGCATGTCCGCATCAAGAAAAACCACCGCTTTGCCTTGTGCCGCTTCCAATCCGGCACGATAGGCCGCCTGCTGTCCGAAATTTCTGGAAAGCCTCAACATCTGCCATGCCGGTGCGACAGGAAGCGTTTTGAGTGCTGTCTCAAAAGTCTTGTCGACACTCCCGTCATCCACTGCAACCCACTCCCATAGATCTCCCGAGGCACAAAGCGTCGCCTGAAGACGATCAGCCAATGCCTGCAGGTTCTTCTCTTCATTGAAGAGGGGCGTCACTATGGACAACTCGGGGATTTGTTTATCCAACATTCGAAATATAAGATATTCTATGAAGACTTTCTCAGCGAAGCAAGCCTGGTGGATGCAGGATTATTGTGATGAATCTGGCACTGAATTGCATCATACTCAGTTCGATTTTCCAATTTCTTGAGGAGCCGACTGCCTTACTCATGATCCTCCTCAAGTGTCGGCTCCCAAACTTGGAATGCGGGAAAAGCAGCCGTTTGCTCATAGCCGCCTCCTTCCATCCAAAGCCGCACTGCTCCCCGCGCATCGTAAACATCCGGCTTCGAGTAAAGAACCAGATTAGGGCGGGGAAGATGAACCAATGCGGCTGACTCTACCCCGAACAGCTTAATGAGCCCTCCCTGCCTCGCTCCCGCGCTGTGAATCCGCACCCAGTGCTCATTCCCTCCTATTGGCTTCGATCTGACCAATCCATAGTAGCGGGCGGCGGCGAATTCCGCCACCCACCAAACCACCCCGCCCTGCTCCAGCTCTGCCAGAGCCAATTCCGCCGCCCCTCGGTAGTCATCCTTGGCATGACGACTATGAAAACGGTAATTCAAGGAGGAATATGCCAACAACGCACAAAAGGCGACGACGGCAACCTTGCACACCCTGTTCCGCCTCTCCCACAAGGTGGCCAAAATGATTCCGGTAAAAACACAAATCAAGGGCAGCACAGGTATAAAATGTCGCCCCAGGAATCTAAAGTCCTTGGCCACCGAAAGTGCCAGTATGAGCAGGCAGGGCAGCGCCATCGAAATCACCGCCGCCGCCCAATGGGCTCTGCTCATTTCTGTCCGGGCGCCGCGGATCACCGCCCATGCAAACAATCCGATCAGCACGAACCAAGCAGCCGACAACGCCAACAATCCCGGAGCATAGGGCACAAGCGCAGACGGCCCCAACTCGCGCAATACAAGCCGTGCCGGACCCAACCCCGAAAATCCGCCCAGCTCATAAGCTGTGAACGCCAGCAACTGTAACACATTACCTCCGATCGAAGCCACCTCACCGTCTTGGAAAAGAGTCCATAGGTAATACGGTCCAAGCAAGATGCTGGACACCCCGATAAGCAGAAATGGCCCAAGTTGCTTGAAGGGTAATCGCAGCCTCGCGCGCCAGTCCTCTCCAGAAACCACCCACAACGCGAGCACCCCCGCACCGCCAAACAGCACGCCAAGCAGACTGGAGGCTGCAAGGATCACATAGCCCCAGGCCCCCAGCCACCAGGTAATGCGGTCGTTCACACGATCCCGTGCGTCCAACATGCCAACCCGGAAAATAGCCCCTGCGATGGCGCAACCACCCGCCAACTGGATGATGTAGGGACGCGCCTCATCCATGTAGATCCAAACCAGCGGCCAAATGGCCAGCAATCCGCCAACCCACACGGCCAAGGGCCTGCGTGACACAGACAGCCCACAGATCAAAAAACACAGCCCGAGCAACAACCACGGGATATTGGCGGTCCGCAACATCCATTCCGAGTGGCCGAATCCTTTTTCCCAAAGCCAGAGATAAAACATGTAGGCTAACATCTGAAGGTCGGAGCCGCTCCGCTCCACCATCTGCTTCCAGAACATCGACAGCGTAGGAGCCATGGCCTTTTCCGCGCTGTTGGCTTCGTCAATCCACAGGCTTTGCGAAGAGACGGCCAGCAACCCTGCGATCAACACAAGGACGAACAACAACACCTGGGCTTGTTTCTTAAGCATCTGCCTCAATTCAGCTGGCGCAACTGCGCGATCAATTCCGCCGCTTTTCCGCCGAACTTGCCCAGCGTGACACTCGGCTCCCCGCCGTAACGCTCACGAAAGCGAATGGGCACCACCCCTTCCTTCCTCCCCTCCTTGCGTAGCAAAACGGCCACAGCAATATTCGCGAGGAAAAAGTCTGAAGGTATCCTGTCAGCCGCATCTTTCAGACCGTTCGTTTTCATAAGCCGATAGGGGACGTTGGCATCAATGCAGTAAACCCGCGCAAAAATCAGCAAGACCGCAATCAATACCACGCTGGCCAAAATTCGTCTCCAGCCATCGTCGCGCCGGAACCGATAGCCATAGACCACGTCGCACTCCTGCCGCTTTCTCCACAAGCGGAAGAAATATTGTGGATCACACTGGCCATCGGAATCAATCTGCATGACCCAGGGAATGCCGCGATCACAGGCGATCCGATATCCTTCCAGACAGCTTTGGCCGTGCCCGCGATTCTCCCGATCCACAATCTCCAACCTGGGCTCCAGTTGTTCACGCAGGCGCTGCAAAATTTTCAGGGTGTCGTCTTTTGAGCCATCGTTGATGGCAAGCAACACAAAATCCTCGGTCCAGTTCTCCACTTCCTGAAACCACTCCATCACCACCTTGCGCACAGACGCCTGCTCGTTGTAAACAGGCATGACGATCATCAATTCGGCCATGCTCCGTTCTAGACCCCACACTCCCGTTTAGCCAGCAGGATGTCGGTCTCGGCCAACGGGGCGAGAAACCTGAAAGCTGAAGCCTGAGACCTGAAAGCTGAGACCTGAGGGCAGAAACAACATCCAACAACGAACATCGAACATTCAGGCACCAGAGTCACAAGTAGAAGTCCGTGTTCACAAGGCCCGCCTTCCGTCCTCTTATCGCTGACATATGGCCTCTGACTTCCGTCATCATCTTTCAGGTTTCAAGTCTCAGCCCTCAGGTTTTCCGTCCGTCTCTCTTCAGGTTTCAAGTTTCAGGTTTCAGCTTTCATCCTTTAGTGTTTCCGTCTTTTCTATGTCCATGCGCTGGCCACCTTTTGCCCTGCTTGCTGCGTCGGCCCTGCTGATTCTTGGCTTCGACTGCGTTCGCCTGTTCCACTGGCGGCCCGACCTGATCTCGGGCGATTCCCTGATTCATCTGGTCTTTGCCCGCAATTTTGCGGAGGGTCGGCTGTTCGAATACAACATCGGCGAATCCTCCCGCGCCCTGACTTCGCTGCTGTGGAATGTCCCGCTGGCCGTGACCGGCCTGCTGACCGGCTCGCTGCATCACGCCGACGGGTTTCTGCTGGTGGCCCGGCTGCTCTCCTTGGGCTTTCTCCTGGCGGCGGCGTGGCTCGGCGCACGCACGGCCATCCGCCTCGACTGCCCGCCATGGCTGGCTTGGGGTGGCACGCTGATGGCCGTCTGCCACCCGCTGACTTTCTACTGGTCCGTCGCCAATCCCATGGAAACCATGCTGGCCCTCCTGCTCCTCCTCACAACCCTCCGCCTACTCATTCCTCAGCCCTCAGGTTTCAGGTTTCAGGTTTCAAGTTCCAGGTTTCCGGTCTCAGGTCTCAAGTTTCAGGTCTCAAGTTTCACCCCTCAGGCTTCCGGCCTCTGGGCCGGAGCCCTCTCCGCCTCCCTCTTCCTGAACCGTCCGGAGCACGTATTGATCGGCCTGCTGGCGTTGGCGGCGCTCTTGGTGGGCTGCGGCAGCGGGGCCGACCGGCTCCGGCTGGTCTGCGGCTTTGCGCTCTCGTCGGGCACGGCGGCGCTGGTTTATTTGCTGGTTTTCTGGTGGCTGGACATGGCGGTGCTGCCCAATGCGGGCAGTGCCCGCCGGACCATGATGGTGCTGGGTGCCCCCTACCAAATCCCCGGTCTGGGCCTGCCGTTTTCTCCGGATGCCTGGAAGCTGACCGCCGCACTGTTTCCGCTGCCGCTGGCCGCGCTCTACGCGTTCTGGAAAGGGGTCGGCCCGCTGCGCCTGGCCGCGGCTTTCGCCCTGGTCACGCTGGCGATGGGGCTGATTTTTTTCAGCATCTATTTCCCCACGTCCTGGCAGGGACGCTACATGCTGCCGTTTTATGCGCTGCTGCTGCCGGTGGCGCTGGCGGGGTTGGCGCGGCTCCCCATCACAACCAAGTGGTCGGCTCCGGTGCTGGCGGTGCTGCTGGCGCTGTATTACATCCCTTCCAGTCTGTTGATCATGCGTCCGCTGGCTTCCTGGGTGGCGCATCTCGAACAGTCCAGCCGACCCGTCTCCGAATGGTTGGTGCCGGACGCCAGGGTCCGGGCGGTGTTTTGCATCGAGGTGCAGGGGGCTTATTTCCATCCGGAGCTGCGCTTTGTCAGCTCCGACGGCCTGATCGGCCTGGAAGCCCTGGACGCCCGCGAACGCGGGTTGACGATGCTGCAATTTCTTCTGGAGCAGGATCCCGATCTGGTGGGTATCATGTGGGGACCGCTGGACGACCCCGACGACATCCAAAAGCTCGTCCACGAAGCCATCCGCAACCGCGGCGAAGTCCGCCTGCCCGGCCTCCACCTCCGCTACGCCGGCTATCTCCCCGGCACGGGTGGGGTGCTTGAGCGAATACCAACAACGGACTACTGACTACTCCGAACTCTGGCCGGTGGCCGGTTCCGGAAATCAGAGAATGACGGTTCCGTGAACCTGGGTGGATCAGGCCAGAAAATCTATAGAAGCAGGTTGTCTCACTGGGCTACATCGTTATGGTTTGGCAATGAAGGAAGGGAAAATAATAGCCTATTACGGAGCACCAGCTTCGTTCAGCCATCAGGTAGCCCTGCTTCATTTTCCTGACGATAGCTATCAATCCTTCCATGATTTTGATGCATGTCTGGTTGCCATCAAAGAAGAGAAGGCGGATATAGCCGTACTGCCCATCGAAAATTCCAACGCCAAAAGCATCGTCGAGGCTCAGAGGCAATTGCTCAAACATGCGGGCGGGGTGGTCATTACCGATCTGCTTCCCCATCGAATCGTTCACCATTTGTATTCATACGGCAATCTTGCCTCAATCAAAACGATTCGAAGCAAGGATGTTGCCTTCGCCCAAACTTCTGTATGGCTGGACGACAATCTCCCGCAAGCCCTCAGAGATGGTGGATACAGCACCAGTGAGGCGGTCAAAAGTCTGGTTGGATCTGAAGACCTGACTTTGGCAGCAATCGGGTCTGAAGATGCGAAAATCTACAAAGTTCCCCTGCTGTATTCGTCGATACAAACCGAGCCAAATATTACACTATTTGCCGTCTTGAAGCGCGGCGGCCCCAACTGCCCGAACCTTCATGATATATCCCGGTGTCTGATCGCGCTGGACCCCAATGAAGAGAGCCGAATACACGAGCTTGAAGCCATTGCACAGGAGCACGGTTGCTTTTTTACCTACAACTGGGTGCTTCCGGGGTTGGACGGCTCCCCGGCGGCTGGCATATTTGAGATCGGCACCAGGGGAGTCCCTGCGCGTGGGTCCTTGCAAAACATCGCAGCTGAGGTTATAAGTAGTGTTGGCGGTGCAAAATTCCTCGGTGGGTTCCAGAATAAGACCATGGAAAGCCTGTTGACAGGTAAATTGGGCCCCGCTAGCACTACAATCCGATGAAACACGAATTACATGTTCGAGTTATCAACCAAAATGGGTGGTGGAACGTTACCTGCCCTGACTTGGGAATTGGTGGATCAGGAGTCTCTGAGCAGGAAGCCCGAATTGCCTTTTACCGTTCTTTCTTTTCGTTCGCCACTTGGGCAGAAAAACAAAAGACTGTCGGTGAGCCTGCGCCAGCCCGTAAAATGAACAGGCACTGTGAATCAGTTAGGTTGGAAAAGTTCGTTCAAAGCACCATGTCAACCGCTGGCATGTCGGCAACACATTGACACTCCTGTATCCACTTCTGTAGTCCCCCTCTTTGTGATTAAGGGATTAGGTAATTAAGTGACCCCGACTGCTGTCCGGGGCGGGTTGAGTAAGTCCGTAGTCTTGTAGTCTCTCTTCAGGTTTCAAGTTTCAGCCTTCAGGGTTTCCGAATGTCGTCCCGTAGTCGCTCTTCAGGTTTCAAGTTTCAGGTTTCAGCCCTTCCGAACGTCCGTGGTCCGTAGTCTCTGAGAAGCTTGCGGTGACTATCCCTGTGGCCTAGCGTGGGTGGGTGTCGGCCTGCTTTTCCGCGCTTCGCCCCCACCAGTGGAGCAAAAACCTGCTGGTCTGGGTTCCTGTTCTGACGGCCCACCGCTGGGAGGATCCGGCTGTTTTGGCCGCGGCTTTGGCGGCCTTCTTCGCGTTCTCGCTGGCGGCCTCGGCGGGCTATGTGTTCAACGATCTGCGCGATCTGGAGCACGACCGCCAGCATCCCGACAAGCGGCATCGTCCGCTGGCGTCCGGACGGGTCGGGCCGTCCACCGCCCGCAAGCTGATCTTTCTGCTGACTGCCGCCGCCCTGGCGGTCTGTCTGGCTCTGCCATGGCCGTTCGCCGCTTTGTTGGCGGGCTACATGGCGCTTTCGTTTTTGTATTCGTGGAGGTTGAAGCGGCTGCGAGGTGTTGATGTGACGGTATTGACGATTCTCTACACCAGCCGCCTGCTGGCGGGCGGTCTGGCGACGGGCATCCCGATTTCCCCCTGGCTGGCGGCCTTTTCCCTGGCTCTCTTCGCCGGGCTGGCGCTGGCCAAGCGCACGATCGAGGCGATGGAGCTGCGCAACCTGTCCGCCGATCGCATCGGCGGGCGGGAATATGCGGAGGCCGATCTGCCCCGGCTGCGGACGGCGGGCATGGCGTGCTCGGCACTGGCGGTGGTGGTGCTGGCCGGATACCTGCAAAGTCCGACGGTGGAAGCACTTTACCACACGCCGCTGTGGTTGTGGGGGTCGGTGGCAGGGGTGGCTTTGGGACTGGTCCGCATTTGGCAGCTGGTGCTGGCGGGCCGCATGCACAGTGATCCGATCATCTCCGCCCTGCGCGATCCCTTCAGCTACCTGACGCTCGCGGTGGTGCTGGGCTTTGCGTGGATTTCGATTTCATAGCGCGAAAGCGCACAGACCAAACGGCTGATTTTAACGCAAAGAGCGCCAAGTTCGCTAAGAACGCAAAGTGGCGGAGGAACTGATTTTCCGCGTATCGGGGATTCGCGGAAAAGGGTGGCCTTCGGAAGGAGTGGTTGATGGGGTGCATGAGGCAGGCTTGCTCGCTTGGATTGCCTCTTGATCAAATGCTGGTTTCCAATAGGATATCGCTATGGAACGCATCGAAGTGGCCACGGACGTTTGTAATGGTAAGCCTGTGCTCAAGGGCACGCGGATTACCGTTGGAACCATTCTGGGCTATTTGTCAGCGGGCGACAGCGTCGAGGATATTCTGGAAGGATATCCACAGCTTTCGCGTGAGGATATCCGTGCATGTTTTGACTATGCCCGCAAAGTTTCCGATAGCCACACCACCGTCATGGCAGGTTGATGAATACGTGTCTGGTGGATGAAAATCTTCCGGCGACCATGGTGCTCCCGTCAACTTGGAAGGTTGTCCATGTCCGTTCGCTGGGCGATCAGCTTACCGACAGTCAGATATGGGACTATGCCGCCGATAATGAATTCGTCATCCTGACCAAGGATGCGGATTTTTATGACCACATGCTACTCAAAGGCCCTCCACCCAAAGTTATTTGGGTTCGCCTGGGCAATATGAAACGCAAAGACTTGGAATCCAGAATTGAAGCCATCTGGAGTTCAGTGGAGAATTTATTACAGCGTTGTGATTTGGTGGAGATACATCCCGGAGAGATTGAGGGGATTACCTTTACACAGGAATAGAGCTTGATTCTTGTCTAACCTGTCCGACAGGAGCTATCTTGTAGGCATGACGACCGGATATTCCAGCATGACCAAGGCAAAGGCCGCCGAGGAAATCCAAATCATGGACCGCTTTGTGAAAAAATTGCTCACATCCAAAAGCAAAACACGCATTTTTCTCGTAGAAAACGGCTTTGTCACCAAAGACGGCAAACTGGCCAAGCGTTATCGCTCGTCCTAACCCCCCTCAGCCCTCAGGTTTTCCGAAAGTCTCTCTTCAGGTTTCAGCTCTCAGGTCTCAGCCCTTCCGACTGTCCGTCGTCCTGTAGTCAGTAGTCTCTGAAACG
>CAZTYG010000010.1:0-2119 GCA_964617445.1 uncultured Blastochloridaceae bacterium | reverse complement strand
CCCGCCACAGGCCCTGAGCCGGGTCGAAGGGTTACTCCGACTGCTTCGGTCTCGCCACACCGCGCTTCCTCCCCCTAGTCTGTCTGCATATTTCCGTCCGCGAGAACGAACCACATGAATGCCCTGATTACGAAATCCACGCCGCTCCTGCTTTTGTTGGCCATCGTTGGAGCGGCCATGTGGATATTCTCCGGCCAACCGCTGTATTGGCCGGACGCGCCGGATTTTGCGGGGTTTCTGGAGGAGGGGCGGATGGCCGGGCATGCTCCGGGCTATCCTCTGTTCTTTATTCTGGCAAAAGGGTTCATGATGCTGGGTCTGTCTGCCGCGGCGGCCTGTCAGGCGGTGTCGATGACCGGGTTTCTGGCGGGAACGGCGGCTCTTTATGCCCTGCTCCGCAACTGGGCGGAGCCCGCCCGGGCGGCATTGCTCGCGGGAACGGCGGCCCTTTCCTGGCCGATGTTGCTGCTGGCGCAGGCAGGCACCTCCCACGCCACGGATCTGTTGTGGGTGACTCTGGTGCTGGCGGCAACCTGCAATCTGATCCGGAATCCGCAGCGCAACTATTCGGCTCCGCTGCTGTTCGCCGCGACGCTGGTGCTGTGCGGATCGATGCGGGCAACGACACTTTTCATGGCGGCACCGATTGGCTTTATCCTGCTGGCCACGCCATGGCGCAAATCGCTTGTTTTCTGGAGCACTATCGCAGCGGCCGCAGTGGTGTTGTTGTTATCGCAGGTCCATGTCGCCAATCAATTCGGGGGATGGGAAGGTTATCAGGCGGATATCCAAAGGCTCTCCCTCGAAAACAAGCACTCCAGTGTCTTTTATGCTGGGCCTAACATTTACACGTTCTTCAATGCCGCGCGGGCGGGTCTGTGGTTCGCGCTGCTCAATGCGGGCTGGCTGATCCTTCCCTGGCTCTGCTGGAGATGCCGCCGACAATTCCCCGACGCTGACAATCAGGATATTTACTGCCTGCTGGCAGCTTGCGGGGTCGTGGCGGGAACGCTGGCGGTGAACATGCTCTACTTGTCCGTGCACCCCGGCTATCTGGTGCCCACTCTGCCCGCCATGGTTCTGGCGGTGGGAATCGTGTGGCGGTATGCGGATACGAAACTGTTGCGCTGGTTTCCCAGCATGGCTGCGGCCTGTCTGCTTACATCCTTGCTGCTGCAGGGGATTTCCAGGCCGATCGCCGAACCCCGGAACATGACTGCGGCGGCGGCGAACGCGCTGGTATTGCAGTATTCTTACGCCGGTATGCGGGAAGGGGTTTGGAAGGCTCTCTGGATGTGGCTGGACGACGCCGGCCTGCATGACGAGGTGCCGGAACACCGCAGGAAGGACATGAAGCCAAGATGAGCCACGCCGATGCCATGCTCGAATCCTGGGGACGACGACGCCCGCACGGAGCCTCGCTGTTGCCGTTGTTTCATCAGCCGGAACAGCTGCCCGGCTCGCGGTCCCTGACCCCACGGGGCCTGGGCAGAAGTTATGGCGACTCATGTTTCGGCCATGACTCGCTGCATCTGGATGGTACGGGGATGGGGCGCATTCTGGCATGGAACGATGAAAGCGGGCTGATCACCTGCGAGGCGGGCATGTCGCTGGACGATCTGTTGCGCTTTTGTGTGCCGCGCGGATGGTTCCTACCGGTCACTCCGGGGACGAAGTTTGTGACGCTGGCCGGTGCCGTGGCCAATGACATTCACGGCAAAAACCACCACCGGGCCGGAACGTTCGGCTGTCATGTGGAGTCGTTTACGCTGCTGCGCTCGGACTGCGGACGCGTGACCTGCGGCCCGGATAGCAAACCGGAATGGTTCGCGGCAACGATCGGCGGACTGGGGCTGACCGGTCTCATCACGGAGGTCCGACTGCGCTTGAAGAAAATCGAAACCGCCTGGATCCGCAACGATACGGTGAAGCTACGCTCGCTGGCGCATTTCTTCGAACTGGCCGATGAGGACGCACAGTTCGAATACACGGTGGCGTGGATCGATACGTTCGCCAAGGGTTCGCAGCTGGGACGCGGGTTGTATTTCCGCGGCGATCATGCCGCGCGTGAGAACCTGCCGGGAATCGCCCTGTGCACCCACCGCCGCCCGCAGGTCAG
>CAZTYG010000009.1:17128-17672 GCA_964617445.1 uncultured Blastochloridaceae bacterium | reverse complement strand
CCACCGGAGATGTCGACGGCTGCCAGCCTTCCGTGCTCCATGGAAGCGCACCGGGAACGCCGTGGTCCATCTTCAGGGCCTCCAGGCGCGCTGCGCGCAGCACGACGGACCTAGGCAGGACGGGGCACTGTGCGCCGACCGCCCCGTGGTAATCGCAGAAATGTCCGCCGGCCGGGGCTCCCGTCCTCCAGCCGGTTCGCTGGAATGGCAGCAAGGCGGCGATCTCGCCATGCTGGCGGAATACGAGCACTTCCACATCGCCCCAAACCTTGTCTACCACATCGATCCATTGGCGACTAAAAAAAGGGTGTCGCAGTTCGGGGCGTTCGCGAAAGGATTCCCAAAGCTCCCGGTGAGGGCCGGGATTCCGCCAGCGTTTCAGTTCGACATCAGAAGGCATCGCTTGTGTTTATTATTCCGCCCAGCTCCGGGACTGGCAATCTTATCGTAATGATGTCGTTGTTGAAACGTATGGCGGGGCAGGGGCGGCGGTGGTTTTCACATGGAAGGCACAGGGCAGGGGGCAGGGCAGTCGGGGGGGGGG
>CAZTYG010000009.1:15555-17118 GCA_964617445.1 uncultured Blastochloridaceae bacterium | reverse complement strand
CGGCTGGCAGAAGAAGTTCAACGCATCCGACGTGGAGGTGAAGCCGAGGATGGAAAACGGCCGGATATTTCTGCCGCCTTTGTCGGCGGGTGAGCAAGTGGTGCTGCAATTACGAGGTCGAACTTCATCCTGGTGGGCTGCTCCTTTTGTGGACATCGAGGCATGGGGTGTGGTGGAGCGGCATGGGATGGAAGCCGGTGCGGATGGATGGTTCTGCTTTTGCATCGGACACGGAGCGGCACGTGCGCAAGCGGGTGTTCTACGACTGCGCGGCCATCGGTTTTTCTGGGATGATGATTCACTCTCCCTGCTTGTCTCCGGGGAAACCCCGCGCCGGGACGGGGGGGTGTTGGTGGTGGCTCCGCATCCCGATGACGCAGAGATTGCCGCCTATGGTTTTTACAGCGCCAGGCCGGCGCATTCATGGGTGCTGACATTGACCTGTGGGGAGAGCGGCAGCCATCCCGCACCGGGTGAGGGGACTGCTGAGCGTACACGGCGCGCCGAAGTCAGGGTGGCGGAAAGTCTGGCTATACCGGTTGATGCAGGACTCGAGCCGTGCCGTGTGGGCAACATGATGCTTGCCGATGGCGCGCTGGACCGGCTGGCAAGGGGGGACAGGGTCCGCGCCGGGGTTGATCCGGGCTTGCCAGCGGCGATGCGTGGGCGTTTTCCGGAGGTGCGTCTACCGGAGGTTCTGATGGAGTGCGCGGAGGAAGTGGTGAACTCGCTCTCGCGCTGGATCGCGGATGCCCGGCCCGATGTGGTGGCCGGACCACATTGGCTGGACACCCATGCGGACCACCGAGCGACGGCCGCCCTGCTGGCGCGCGCCCTTCAGGCCACTCCGCACCTCCCGCGGATGATTTACGCCTATACCGTGCATCCGGTATATTCGGAAATGGAGCCTTTCGGGGCGGCGGAATCACCCGCTGATCCGCCCGTCCTGTTGCGGGATGCCACATGGGATTCGTTCCACGTCCACGAGATGATCTCGGAAATGACTGCTGCCAAGCGGGCTGTTCTATTGGGCATTAGTGACTTGCAATCCATCGATTCTGACGGAAAGAATGGTTTGAGGAAGTTTTTGGCGGAGCCGCGCGATCTGGCATCTTATTTGCGACGGGCGGTGCGAAGCAACGAGTGGTTTGATGTCATGGAGCCGACGAAATATATCCGGGGGGCGCTGTGAGCAGAGGTGTGCCGTTGGTTTCGGTCCTGATTCCTGTGCGGGACGCGGGGCAATGGATCGGTGCCTGCGTGGAGAGCGCCCTGGCTCAGGACTGGCCACGCACAGAGGTTCTGGTTTACGACGACGGTTCGACGGACGAAACCCCGGATATCCTCGCGGGATTCGGCCCGCGCATCCTCCTCATGAGGGGGAACGCGGTGGGCGGCAATGCTGCCAGGAACAGGCTGTTGGCGTCCGCAACGGGCGAATGGATACAGCATTTGGATGCGGATGATGTGCTCAAGCCGGACAAAATACGGAGGCAGTTGGAGGAGTCCGGTGGACCGGGAGGTTGTGACGTTCTTTACAGCCCGACCATAGACCAGGTGTGG
>CAZTYG010000009.1:5401-15545 GCA_964617445.1 uncultured Blastochloridaceae bacterium | reverse complement strand
GAGCATGGAAAGCTAGTGGGCGAGTCCCCCAGCGTGGTGGACAGCGGGCTGGATCCGGTATCACACTGGTTTCTGTGGCAGCTTTCCCAAGCCAACGGCAGTCTATGGCGGCGGGGGGCATTGGAGACGATAGGTGGCTGGAACGAGCACCAGAGCCGTTGTCAGGACAACGAAATCTACGCGCGCGCGCTGCGCGCCGGTTTGCGCTTCGGCTTCCGACCTTCAGCGGGCGCCATTTACCGAATGTGGAGTGACCAAACGGTCTCGCGGAAGGACCCCGCCGCCACACTGCGCGCGCGGGTGGATTTGATGGAGGAGATGTGCGGGTGGCTGGAAGCCACCGGTGGATGGACCAGGGCCCGGCGGCGCAGCGCGGGGCGGGCGTTCCTGGAAGTTTGCCGCCAGTGGGCCGGGCATGATGCCGCTGCGGCTACGCGTCTTTTTCGTGAGAAACGCCGGGAGCGTCTGATCGCCTTCAATGGGCCGGCCGCGCCACCCTCCTACAGTATGGTCTGTCATTTGCTAGGTTTTCGCGCCGCCGAAAAACTCGCCGCCCTGATTCGAAAACAATGAACCAACCACCCGCTTGCACCATCGTGATCCCCACCCACCGTGCCGGACCACTGCTGCGTGAGACGTTGCTCAGCTTCGGCTCCCAGACCTTTCTTCCGAGTAGGATGGTCGTTGTGGATGCGAGTGTTGACCGAAGGGCGAGGGAATTCATTCCGGCGGGGCTGCCGTTTCCACTCTGTCATCTCCCGTACCTGGGGGAACCGGGCGCGGCCGTCCAACGGAATGCTGGTGCACGCGACGTCGAAACACCGCTGGTCGCCTTTTTTGACGATGATATCCAACTTTCTCCCGACACCTTGGAGCGACTTTGCCGTGTCTGGGATCAACATCCGGAAGCCGGCGGGGTGGCAGCGCGGATCGAGGGCATGGAGCACAAGCAGCCCTCGCGCCTATTGCGAGCCTACTACCGTATGCAGGCGGGCCGTGATCATCCACATTATGGAGGCGGGCTTTTCGGTGCCGCCGTCAACTGTTGGCCCGCTTATTCGTTGGAAAAGACGGAATTGATACCCGCCATGTGGCTGAATTCGGCATGTGTGGTTTACCAGACGGACCTTTTCCAGCGGGAGCAGTTTCCGCAATTCACTGGTGCGGCTTTCCTGGAGGATGTCCACCTCTCCGCACGAATTGCCCGGACTCATCCGTTATATTTTCACCGTTCGGCCCGTGTGGTTCATCTCGATGGGGGGCGTTCGGAGAGGGCGATGGGGTGGCGGCAGGCGCGCTCCGCCATGCGCAATCGCAGGATCACGGCACGTGATGCAATGGGCGTGCGCGGTGCGGAGTTGTTTTACAAGATGATGTTGCACCGGTTGTTCGCAAGCATATGGGTGACGCGCAATCGCAAGCCCGGCTGGCCCGGCGAAATCCTTGGAATATGGTGGCCATGAGCGCGTCATCCAACCCACCAGTGTTCCCACGTCCGGTGCTGGTTTCGGTAATGATCACATCCCAGAACCGGTGTAATGAGTTACGGCGGACTTTGGACAGGCTGGCTGGAATGTACCCGTCGCCATGCGAGATTCTGGTGACGTTGGACGGGTGCAGCGATGACAGCGCCGGAATGATCGCCGAATTGCACCCCAAGATCAAAGTCTTCGAGAACAAATCCAGGGAGGGATCGATTCCGAGCCGTGACAGGATGCTTCGCCAAGCGTCGGGTGATTTGGTATTGTCGCTGGATGATGACAGTTATCCTTTGAAAGGTGACGCCATTGATCTGATTATTCTGCGATTCCAGGAAGATTCGCGTTTGGCCGTGTTATGGTTTCCGCAACGGTCAGAGGAGTTTTCGAAGAGTCTGTATAGAAAAGACTTCGGCCCATCGCTTCATACAGCGTCATTCAGCAGCAGCGGCGCGGTGATTCGGCGCGAAGTTTTCCTGGAGCTGGGAGGGTATCCGGGCTTCTTCGGCCATGCCTATGAGGAGCCTGACTTCGGCTTGCGCTGCGTCGCGGCGCGTTGGCATGTTCGTTACGATACTTCCTTGGTGGTCCGGCATCATTATTCGGGTAGAAATCGCAACGAACTCCGCACCCACCAGCTACATTCCCGCAACGAGCAATGGAGTATCTGGATGCGTTGTCCATGGCCATGGTGGCCGCTGGTTTCTTTGCGACGAGCAGTCGGACAATTTCTTTATGCGTGCAAGCGCGGTCCCCGATGGATGGTGCGGGAACCTGTCTGGTGGGCCCGGGCGCTCGCTGGATTTTTCAGGGCGTGGAGCATGAGAAAACCGGTGCCTTGGGCGGCGTATCGGAAGTGGATGCGTTTGCTGAAGCGCCCGGAACCGGTTGTGCCGGTCAAACAAACGGATTGATGATTTGTATGCCGCGGATGTGTTGGCCGTGGTTGAGGTCTTCGGTATAGAGAATGTCGCAACGGGCACGCTCCGCTGCCACCACGAGCATGGCGTCCCAGATTGAAATCTTTGCATCTTTGGAACAAAAAACCGCATCTTGTACCATTTCCCGGTCTGGACGGATGCATTCCCAATCTTCCATGCTGGCAATAATGGCCCGTATTTGATTGGCATCGAGATGCAGCTTGGTCAGTGCAACAGAAGAAAACTCCAGAAATACCTGCACCGAAACCACCCCATTCTCCTCCATTGCCAGCTTGGCCAGCAAAGTCCGTGCTTGTTTCTTTTTAACTAGCTCGGATTCGTCATGCGAGTAAATCAGCACATTGGTGTCAACAAAGGCCTTCATTTTTTATCGTACCGGGCCAGTCGTTCGGCGTAGATTTCTTCACGATTGAATTTCCAGCCACCGGAATTCGCGCCTGCCTTGTCAGAAATGGCAAACCCCTCCCGAACTTTGGAAACTCGATCTCTGGGTCTTACGTTCACATGCGTGGACAAAAAATCACGAACCATTTGGTTGACCGTCGTGGAGTGGTCTGCCGCATATTTACGGGCTTCCTCCAGAACTTTCTCATCGATGGACAGGGTTAAGTTTTTCATATCCACATAGTATGTGCGCACATACTATGTGTCAATCTTGGGTAAACTCTTGAATTCCGTAACGATCATCTTCTCCGCCACAAACCCCTGCCACATGTACGACATGGCGCGGGAGCTGCACGCCGACGGGGTTTTGTCGGCCTATCATTCGGGGTATCCGGGGTGGCGGTTGAAGCCGCCGGATGGTTTTCCTTTGCGGGCGCATCCGGCCCGGACTTTGGTGACGTATGGGTTGAATCGGCTGCCATCAGCCTGGCGTCCGGATATGCTGCCGGTGTTCCGCTGGCAGGATCAGGGGTTTGACCGAGCGGTGGCGCGTTCGTTGGAACGGGCTGATTTTATCCACGCGTTGCCGGGGCAGGCGCTGCAGACATTCCGGCGGGCGGGGGAGTTGGGTATTTGCACGGTGCTCAATCACGCGTCGGGTCCGGTGTGGAGGCAGAATGAGTTGGTGGCGCTTGAATACGAACGCACCGGCCAAACACCCCCCGCCCAACACCGGCTGATGCCAACCTTGGAGAAGATTCACCGGTCCGAATACGAACTAGCCGACTTCCACTGCGTCGCCTCATCCGTGGTTCGCGACCAACTCATCGGCGAAGGCATCGAAGCGGACCGTATCTGGGTCATTCCCTACGGCGCCGATTCACGTGTCTTTCATTCCACAAATCGAAAATCGAAAATCGAAAATCGAAATTTCCAAATCGTTTTCGCCGGCCAGCTGGTATTGCGCAAAGGAATCAAAACCCTGTTGGACGCCATGGAAATACTCCCATCGATAATCGAAAATCGAAAATCGAAAATTACCATGGGTTGTTACGGCCCGGCGAGCCATGAAACGGAGGAGGATTTTTCCGCATACAACGGCGCTGTCCCGGTGCGGCGTTATGGCGTGGTATCACGCGCGGAATTGGCGGAGGTCTTCCGCGGTGCGGACCTGTTGGTGCTGCCGTCGTGGGAGGAGGCCTTCGGGCTGGTGGTGCCGCAGGCATTGGCTTGTGGATGTCCGTGTGTGGTCAGCGACCGGGTGGGGGCGAAGGATTTGATTGTTCCCCGGCGCAATGGCTCGGTGTTTGCAGCGGGTGACGCACTGGCCCTGGCCGGGGAGATTGCGTGGTGGATGGACGCCGATGGGGTGGACGCGACTACCCCATGTCCATGGGGAAATTGCGCTGGCAAATTGACCACGCTCTCCAAAGAATGCCTGCATCGATGAGAATTCTGTTTATCAGCAGCAGTTCGGGTTCGCGTGGGGGAGGGGAGTTGGCGATTCCCTTGTTGGCAAGAGAGTTGAATCTTCGCGGACATGAAACACAACTCCTTGCTTCTTCTCATCCGAGGATGGATGAACTCTGCTCATTTTTTGCGGAGTTCGGTGCGGTGGAACGCATGAATTATGTGAACACTTACGACCGTCCCTTGCGCACTCTGGGGGCTTGGTTGGACTGTTTTGCAGTAAAACGAATTGTGGATCGATTGCGCGGTCTGGCTCCCGATGTCATTCATCTGAACAAGCAAAATTTGGAGGATGGATTAGATATCGTGGCGGCCGTTTCCCGCAGCCGGATTCCTGCGGTCGGTTTCATTCACATCACCCAGGACCCTTTGTTTCTTGGAGCGGTGTTTCCTATGCTGCGCAGCTACCTGTCACGCCGCCGCCTGAAATCGTTTCCGGGCCCGTGGGTTACCTGTCCAGAAAACCGCGAGGTCGAGCTGCGTAAATTTCTCGGGCAGGGAGCACCTCCGGTTCATGTGGTGCTCAACGGCATCAGGATGCCCGACCCACCACTCATTAAGGAATTGCGTGAACGCACGCGCGCTGACCTGAAAATGCAACCGGATGATATTCTGGTCCTTGCTACGGGCAGAATGACCCGGCAGAAGCGCCCGGACCGCTTTTTGGCTTATGCCGAACGTGTTTTACAAGCATGTCCCCGGGCGCGATTCCTTTGGGTCGGTGATGGTGACTGGACCGGTGAGTGGGACCGGTCACGGGTTGTACAGCGGTATTCGGACGTCATTCGTAGGATTCCATGGACCACGGACACGCCAGCGTATTTTTCTGCGGCGGACGTATTTCTGCACACGGCAGATTACGAAGGATTGCCATATGCCGTACTTGAGGCCATGGGGCATGGATTGCCGGTTGTGCTGACAAGGGAGCTATGGAAGCAGTTGCCCTGCCTGGATAGCGCGCAACCGTGGGTGTTGGAGGATGAGGCTTTGATTGCCAGCTTGATTGACAGGGATGTAAGAATCGAAGCGGGAAAACGTTGCCGCTCCGTATGCGAAACATTGTTTGATATTCGTGTCGCGGCTGCCGCTTATGAAAAACTATACACGGAATCGATCCGTGGTTGAGGGGTTGTGTAGGTAGAGGCGATTTTTTATACCTTATAAAGCAGTGAGAAAGCTTCGAACCCAATACCATACTGAAGAACTGCCGCGCGCGAGCGTGGCGGGGACGGTGGTTTTACTGTCGGGACTGGCGGTCACCGCGGCGATGGTCGAGGGATATCTGGCCACGGAGATGGCCCGCAAGGCGGCTATCGGTACCGGCGCTGCGGTCGCCGCTTCGCTGCTATTCGACTTCCAGCGTGGCTGGCGCAACCTGCTGCGCGCCGATGTGATGGCCCTTTGCGCGTTATATTTCCTGACCTTTTTCGAGTTTTTCTTCGAGCAGGACAGGTTTGACACCATGGTTTCGCCGCAAGCGGCGGTGCCCGGCATTTATGCTGTGTTGTGGGGTTTCGCGGGCCTGGCCGTGGGAAGGCATTTGCTGGCGTTGCGCAACACTCCTTTCTGGGACGTGTTCAACCGACCCGTTTCTCCCAACCTGATGTTGTTGGTATTTGTGGGCTCTTTTCTGATCGGTTATCTCCATATGTTCATCGCTGTGAACTGGGACCCGATGCAGGTCTGGTATTACTGGCTGGAGCCGCGGTTTGCTCAGCCGTGGGGAAGGGGGCGTCTGGGAGATTGGAAGGCGCTGCTTTATGAATTGGGGATGATGATTTATCTCATTCCGCCGCTGGCAGGGGTGGTATTCGCACGCAAAAGCAAATATTCCGCTTTCCAGCTCTGGCTGGTTGGAGCGGGCTTGTTGATCACCCTTTTTTACGGGTTTTCCAGCGGTACGCGCAACATCTTTGCCTCCTATCTGGTGACCTTTGTGATCGGTTTCATCTTCGCGGCACCGAAGTTGTCCACCCGGAATTTGTTTCTGATGGGCGGGTTTGCGGTGGTGATGCTGCTGGTTTCCACGCGGGTCATGCTGGAGTTCCGCAACATTGGTCTGCGGAATTATATCAAAAAGGGCCAATACGAAGAACTGTCGTTGCAGGATTCCTTGTTTGTGGACTACAACCTCTATGTCATCTGCCACTTGGTGCATTTGTTTCCGGACCGGTACAATTATCTGGGCTGGGAAATTCCCTACCAGGCGGTGATCCGCCCGATTCCGCGGGCGCTGTGGAAAGGCAAGCCCGATGGTATGAGCCTGACGATCGAAGAAGCCGTCGGGGTGGAGGGACTGACCCTGGCCACCACGTTTGTCGGTGAGGCCCACATGGCTTTCGGCACCTTCGGAATATTCGCGTTCGGCATGCTTTTCGGACTCTTCGCCGGTTGGTGGTCGCATCTGGCATCGCCGCGCAACTCCGACTTTGGCGTTCTGATCTATGCGTCGGGGTTCTTCGCCATCGTGATTTCGATGCGCAGCCTGTTGGTATTCACCACTGCGATCCTCCCCACCATGGCGGCCATCGTGGCGGGCACCGTGTTGATCGACAAAGTCCGCAAACGCAGGGCGGCTCTGGCCGCTTACAAGCAGGTGCAGAAACAGGCCCTCGCCGAGCCCAAAAATCAGTAATCGGTGGCGAGTAGGGAATCAACCACCGCCACGGGGTCAGTTGCGGCCAGAATGGGTCGGCCGACCACAAGATGGGAGGCTCCATCGCGGAGGGCGTCGGCGGGTGTGGCGGTGCGGGATTGATCGTCGTGACCGCTTCCTTCGGGGCGCACGCCGGGGGTGACCAGGACCGGCCCGTCCCCCATTTGTCTTCGGATGAGGGGAACTTCCAAGGGAGAACACACCAAGCCTGAAAGCCCGCTATTGAGGGCCAACCTGGCTAGGTGCATGGCCTCGCCGGAGGCACTATGGTCGAATCCCAGTTCCCCCACATCAGTGTCGCTGAGGCTGGTCAAGATGGTGACTCCGAGCAGGGTGGTGCGTCCTCCGGATGCCTCTGCGGCGGCTCGCATCATGTCGCGTCCGCCGAGAGTGTGAATGGTGAGGAATTTCACCCCCAGACCGGCGAGGGCTGCGGTGGCTTTGGAGACGGTGTTGGGGATGTCGTGAAGTTTGAGGTCCAAAAAGACATCGACGCCGCTGTCATGCAGTCGGCGGACCACATCCGGGCCGCCGTTGGAAAAGAGTTGCAGGCCCACCTTGTAGCAGCCGATGCGTGGTCCCAGCCTGCGGGCCCAATCCAAGGCTTCCTGGGGGTTGTCGAGGTCGAGGGCGAGAATGAGATGTTGGGGTTGGATGCGGGGCATGAGCAGGAATCATGGGCGGTATTTCCCGCTTTTCAAGCGGGCAGAAATGGGCGGGAATAAGCCATGGAGTCCGCGAAGTGGAAAAGCACCGCCAAAATCAATCTTACTTTGGAGATTCTGGGCCGGCGTGATGATGGCTTTCACGAGTTGCGCACCCTGATGGTGCCGGTGGCCCTTTGGGATGAGTTGGATGTGCGGGTCTGCGATTCGGGAACGTCTGTGGTGACTGAAGGCATGAACCTGCCGGACGGGCCAGAGAATCTGGCATGGCGCGCGGCGGAGGCGGTACGCCAGGAATGCGGGATCGATACCGGGGTTCGCATTCTGCTGCGCAAACGCATTCCCGCCGGTGGTGGGCTGGCGGGCGGAAGCGGCAACGCGGTGGCGGTGATGCGGGCCGTCAACGAACTGTGGAACGCAGGCCTCGACGATAACTGCCTGCACCGGCTGGCGGCCGGATTGGGAAGCGATCTGAACTTTTTCCTGGTGGGAGGCCCTGCCATCTGTGGCGGTCGTGGCGAGAGGGTCAGTGCGGTGGAGTTGGAATGTCCCCGCCATGTGGTTCTGATCAATCCAGGCTTCGGGGTCCCCACCCCATGGGCGTTCCGGACATATGCGGCTCGACCCGAAGCCGGCGTCGAGGGAAGGCTCGAAGTTCGCTGGCGCGAGGGGTCAAAAGAAACCCGTGTCCGGCTGAGAAACGACCTTGAGCCCGCCGTGTTCTCCAAATACCCTTGGTTATTGGAAGCCAAGGCATGGTGCCTGCGGCAGCCCGGAGTGGAGGACGCCCTGATGAGTGGCAGCGGGGCCACGGTATTCGCGCTGTGCGACAGCGCGGGGTCCGCGGCAAAGCTGGTTGCGCAGGGGCCCACCCACTTCGGTGACGCCTGCACCATCTTGGCAACCGAACTTTTGCTATGACCAACCTTATCGAAGTAATCCGGCTCGAATGCCTGCCACGACGCAACTGCATGTTGACCGTGTTCGAGACCGACGGTGAAAGCGGCTTCCTGTATTTCAAGGATTCCCAACTCATCGAGGTCAACACCGGCAAGCTCTGGGCCAAGGACGCGCTGCAAACCATTCTCCAGTGGCGGCTGGTCAGCCACCACCTCTCGGAACTCCCGCGCGGAATCAAGCGCGCCCTCTGGGAGCCGCTCGACCAGATCATCGAGGAGGTGGCCGGCAGCGAGGCGGCCACCGGCATTCGTGACGCCGTCGGCACCCTGCCCTCCGAAACCGCACCGGTCGAAATGCCCTCGGCCGCCGACCCTTTCGGCACACTGATCAACTCGGTTGCTTCCGTTCCCGGTTTTCTGGCCCTGCTGCGCGAGGACAACGGTGTGATGCGCTTGATCGCAGGGTCCCTGCCCGAAAACCAGACCCTTTCCCCCGACTGGTTCTACCAATTTACCGAACGATCAACGGCACTGGGCGAATCCCTTGGCGCCGGCCTGGTCAAGGAATGGTTTCTCGAAACCGACGCCTGCCGCGCCTGGCGTGTCCGTGTCGCTGCCCATGATTTTATCGTGCTCTCCGACTGCCATGTCATCGCCGACGACTTTGAAGAGCAGTTCCGCAACCTGGCACAGGATTGTCTATGAGCCTCGAAATCGCCGCCCTCAAGCGACTCCATGACCTCGACGAGATCGCGGCCGCCTATGTCTATAACGACGAAGGTCACATCCTTGCCGCAGCGGTGCCTCCTCATTATAACGACGCCACCCTGATCCAACTGACCCTGCGTATCCGCAGCGTCACCGAATTAGTTCTCAAGGCCCGCACCACCCTCAAGGAAATCCGTCTCTCCTACGAAGGCTACAGCCTCTGGCTCAAAACCTTTGGCAAAGGCATGTGCCTGGTCGTTTTTGTCCTGCCGCACGTGGACCGCACCAGCCTGCGCCAACCCATCAACCTGACCGTCGTCAACCTCGAAAAAGCCATCCTCGGCGCACTGGACGCCGATAAAAACATCCAGGAATCCCGCATGTTGAGCAAACTCGCCCACCAGGCCGAGATCGAGATCATGATGCAGGAAAGCGGGGCCGACGGTGGCGGAGCCTACGAAAAAATCAGCACTTTGGCGGAATACTTTCTCGGCCCGATGGGGCCCAACACACTGGAAAAAGCGCTGCGTGAAAAACAAATGCGGCTGCCCCTTCAGAAGCGCGCTGATGCCCAAACCATCGTCGAACTCTGCGCCGCCCGCATCCACAATATCGAACGCAAAAAATTCTTTCTAGAAACCGCCATGGATATGATTGAAAGGCTCGAAATCGAGTGGAACAAACCGAAAGCCTGAACCGGAAACAGCACAGCATCGTCCCAATGAACATGCCCCGACTACTCCCCGCACTGACAATTTTCGTGTGCACCACCTGCGCTTGGCCGGGTTTCAACGAACTGCGGGCCGAAACTGCCCCGGCGGACGACTCTGCGCCTTCGTATGCCGAACTATTTTTGGAAGGATATCAAAAGGAGCAGGCCGGTGATCTGAAAGGCGCGGTGGAACTTTACACCGGTGCCATCGCGTTGCGGGACGACTCCCCG
>CAZTYG010000009.1:1588-5391 GCA_964617445.1 uncultured Blastochloridaceae bacterium | reverse complement strand
GTCAGGTGAAACTGGGCGAGCTCCAACCTGCCGCCGAGGACCTGCGCCGCGCCTATGTCATGGCACCGCGGACCATGACCGATTACCAAGCATCAGCGTGGATGCTGGCAACCATGCCGGTCATCGCCCTGCGTGATGGCACCCGTGCGGTCGCCTATGGGCGGAAAATCATGGACGAACAGGAATCCGACATCGCCTACGACATCCTCGCCGCCGCCTATGCCGAAATGGGCAACTTTCAACAGGCCCGCAACTTCATTCTGGCCGGGATCAAAAAATACCCCGATTCCCCGCGTGCCGCCGCCATGCAGGAGCGGTTTGATCTCTATCGTGAGCGCAAACCCTTTCGCGAAGACTGGTTTCCCGATGGCGAGCGTGACATGGAACGCGAGCTTCGCCGGGTTCGTTGAAGGGGGCAAAGGTCAGAAGCATCGCTGCTCGTTCGGAGTGCAGGCCAACCACTCAGAAATATGCGGACCAATCGACGTGGCGCATGTCGCCGGTTTGTAGGAACTGTTGGTGCATGGCGTAGGATGCCCCAAGGGTGCTGGGGGTGTGGCCGTCTTTGACCTTGTCGAAGTAGCCGTGCAGTTCCGCCCGATAGTCGGGGTGGGCGCATTTCTCCACGATGAGGCGGGCGCGCTCGCCAGGGGTCTTGCCACGGAGATCAGCGACACCCTGCTCGGTGACGACGACTTGAACGGAATGCTCGCTGTGGTCCATGTGGGAGACAAGCGGTACGATAGTGCTGATCTTGCCTCCCTTGGCAATGGAGGGGCAGGTGAAGATCGAGATGTAGCCGTTGCGGGTGAAGTCGCCAGAGCCGCCAATGCCGTTCATCATACTCTTGCCCATGACGTGGGTGGAATTGACGTTGCCGGATAGGTCCACTTCGAGAGCCGTGTTGATGGTGATGATACCAAGACGGCGGACCAGTTCGGGGTTGTTGGTGATCTCCTGCGGGCGCAACAACATGCGTGGACGGAAGAAATCGAGGTCGGCATAGACTTCCTTCAACACCCCGGAACTGACCGTCAGCGAGGTTCCCGTGGCGAAACGAATCTTGCCGCTTTTCATCAGGCTGATGACGGAGTCCTGAATGACCTCAGTGTACATTTCGAACGCGGGGATATCGGGGTGACCACCGAGGGCGCCCAGGACGGCGTTGGCAATATTGCCGACACCGGACTGGATGGGCAAAAACTCGCCGGGGATGCGCCCGGCTTTGCGCTCGGCGGCGAGAAATTCCGCCACGTTGATTCCGATCTGTACGGTGGTGTCGTCGGGCTCGGCGAATTCGCCGGCCTCATCGGGCAGGTCGGTCTCAACCACGCCGATGATTTTTTTCGGGTCGATTTCGATGGCCTGGGTTCCGATCATGTCCGAACAGCGGGTGATGGGAATGGGGGCTCGAAAGGGTGGGTCTTTAGGCTGGTAGATGTCATGAAAACCGCGCAGTTGCTTGGGATGAAAGCGGTTGAGTTCGACGATGACTTTATCGGCGACATGGCAGAAGGTGGGGGAGGCACCAACCGAGGTGGTGGGAATGATGCGTCCGTCCTGGGTGACGTCGCAGGCCTCGACGATGGCGAAGTCGAATTTTCCGAGAAAACCGTAGCGCACCTGCTGGGGCAGGGAAGAGAGGTGCATGTCGAAGAAGCGGGCCTTGCCGGAGTTGATGGCGGCACGCAGGGATTTGTTGGATTGATAAGGGGTGCGCCAAGAGATGGCCTCGGCGCGGGCCAGCTCGCCGTCGAGCGAATCACCAGTGGAGGCGCCGGTGACGACGGCGACCTGAAAGGAGCGTCCGGCATCATGTTCGGCACGGGCTTTGGCGGCGAGGGCTTTGGGAACGGCTTTGGCGGCACCGGCAGGGGTGAAACCGGAAAAGCCGATGGTAGAGTTGTGGGGGATGAGCGCGGCGGCTTCTTCGGGGGTGAGTCTGGTCATTTTCGATATCCGATTTTTAATTTTCAATTGGAAAACACGAATGGAGACGAAATGATATCCATGTCCGTTTGCTGTGGGGCGGGGATCGCGAAGTATCCCCGCTGTCCTTCCTTCGTGTCCATTCGTGGTTGTGATTTCATTTTGCGAGGGTGGCGAGGAAGTAGCCGGCGACGAGAGCGGTGCCGATGACACCGGCGACGTTGGGGCCCATGGCGTGCATGAGGAGGTAGTTGGTGGGATCGGCGCGCTGACCTTCGAGGTGGGCGACGCGGGCGGCCATGGGGACGGCGGAGACACCGGCGGCGCCGATGATGGGGTTGATCGGTTTCTGGAGGAAAACGTTCATGAATTTGGCCATGAGCACGCCACCGGCTGTGGACACGGCGAAAGCGATGACGCCGAGCAAGATGATGAAAAGGGTCTGTTGCTGGAGAAAACGCTCGCCGGTCATGGTGATGCCGACGCAGGCACCCAGGAAGATGGTCACGATATTGATGATCTCGTTCTGGGCGGATTTGACCAATCGTTCGGTGACACCGCATTCGCGAAGAAAGTTGCCCAGCATCAGCATGCCAATGAGGGAAGCTGCGGGTGGCACCAAAAGAATGCACGCCATGGTGACAATAAGGCAAAAGAGCATCTTTTCCATTTTACCGACCGTGCGCAGAGACTGCATCTTGATGGCACGCTCTTTTTTTGACGTCAGGGCGCGTATGATTGGAGGCTGTATGAGCGGTACCAGCGCCATGTAGCAATAGGCGGCGACGGCGATAGGTGGGAGCAGTTCGGGGGCGAGGGAACTGGCGAGAAAGATTGCAGTGGGACCGTCGGCACCGCCGATAATGGAGATGGCGGCGGCCTCGCCGTTCTGAAAGCCCATAAAGGCGGCGCAGAAAAATGTGAACAACACGCCGAGCTGGGCGGCACCCCCTAGCAGTAGCATCCGGGGGTTGGCGATGAGCGGGCCGAAGTCGGTCAGGGCACCGACGCCGAGAAAGATCAGCGGCGGGAAGAGTTCGAGTTTGATGCCGTAGTAGAGGTAGTGAAAGAATCCGGACGGCTCACTTTTGTAGAGGGTGTAAAGGGGTTCACCCTCCTGAATTTCGTCACCGGGACGTACGTTGATATCAACGATGCGTCCTTGAAGGTCGGTCTTGAGGGTTCTGTGGCGTACCATGCCGGTGGTTGCGTCGGTGTATTCGATCAGCAGGACATTGTCGCCTTGGTGAACATGATTGTCCTCGCGAACATCGACGCGCAGGACGACGCCGGAGACGGGGCTGAGAACCTCGCCGGGCGGGGTGGAGACCAGACCTTGGGTGGGCAGGTTGGCGAGCAGGGCACCGAAGGCGATGGGGACCAGCAGCAGGGGTTCGAACCCGCGGTAAACCGCCAGATAAAGAAGGGTAAAGGAAACGGCCCACATGACCAGCATCTGCCAGGTGAGGTGCGGAAAGCCGGTGAGTTGCCAGAGGTCGATGAGGGTGTCGAGCATGGGGGGGAAGTTTTAAGAATTATGTTTTAAGTGGAACAGCCGGTTGAAACCACCAATGAACACTCATGTTCGCTAATTTTGGGCTTCGCTTGGGAAAAAAATCGATTCGTGGGTATTCGTGTCCATTCGTGGTTAACAATCCGGTTATTCAATGCGGACCAGTGCCTGGCCCTCTTCAACAGAGTCTCCTTCCTTGGCCAGAATGGCCGCAACCTTGCCGTTGCGGTCGGCGAAGATGAAGGTGTTCATTTTCATGGCCTCCAGGGTGAGCAGTTGGTCGCCCTCTTTGACCGGATCACCCACTTTAACGCCGATGGCGACGACACGTCCGGCGAGCGGGCTGGGAATGTCTCCGGGA
>CAZTYG010000009.1:0-1578 GCA_964617445.1 uncultured Blastochloridaceae bacterium | reverse complement strand
CCGGCTGTGGCGGTGGGCTTCGCCGCCGCGGAGGAAGCGGGTGAGGGGGCTGCGGATGCGACCGGTGCGGGGGCGGTCGGCGCGGTGCTCGGCGCGGGTGCGCCGGTGGTTTGTTCGAGGATTTCAACATCCACTTCGTAGGTTTTACCGTCAACGGTGACTCGTAGTTTTTTGTTCATGAGAGGGGGTGAAGTTTTAGGTTTTCGCAATGAAGATGAAAGTGAACAGGAGATGGATTATCTGACTTTATGGGAGGAGAAGTGGGTGTGTCGGCCTTCGAGCGACCAAGTGCCTAGCATGAAATTGGTCCAATTGGCTGGGGTTTCGAGGATGCGGGTGGCGGTGATCCGATGGGGTTCGTCCAAAAGGGCGGCGACGACGGCGGCAATGATGGCCGGATGATGGGGCGGGATGCCGTCGGGGCTCTTTTCGTTGGCGGGAGTGGTGGCCGCTTTTTGGGCCGGGGAGAGCACGGCTTCGGGCCTTTTCTTGAGAAAGGCCAAACCCATCGCAGCACAAAGCAGCCATAGGAGGGTGAGGGCAAGAAGAACGACACCGAATCCGGTAAGCTGATAAATGATCAACTCGGTGAGCGGGGCGTCTTCCGAAAGGATGGTGGCGAGCATGGCGGAGTGAAGTTTTAGGTTTTAGGAATTAATTTTTTAGACGGCTTCTTATGAACTACGAATGAACAAGAATAAGGAAAGCGGAAAACGCGGAGCGTCCGGCGGTATTTCCATTTGTGGCCCCATCCCCCTCCACCAAGCATTGCGCTGCTCCGCAGCACTCTTGGGATGCGCTCACGTGCAAAGCTTTGTGTCCATTCATGTCCATTTGTGGTTTTTGATTGTAGTTACAATGGAATGGTGCCGTGTTTTTTTGGCGGGCGGGTTTCGCGTTTGGTCAGGGTGTTGCGCAGGGCGAGAGAAATGGTGACGCGGGTTTCGGCGGGGGAGATGACATCGGTGATCATGGCCTTGGAGGCAGCGTTGTAGGGCGAGCAGAACTTGGCGCGGTATTCGGCGGCGAGTTTGGCCTGCTCGGTTTTGGGATCGGCGGCTTCGGCGAGTTGTTTTTTGTAGAGAATACTGACCGCACCATCCGCGCCCATCACCGCGATCTCGGCGGTGGGCCAGGCATAAACAAAGTCGGCGCCCATATCTTTGGAGCACATGGCCAGATACGCGCCGCCGTAGGCCTTGCGGAGGATGACGGTGATTTTGGGGACGGTGGCGGAGGCGTAGGCGAAAAGCATCTTGGCACCGTGGCGAATGATGCCCCCCCGCTCCTGGTTGACCCCGGGAAGGAATCCGGGGACGTCAACCAGGGTCAGGATCGGAATGTTGAAGACGTTGCAGAAACGGATGAAACGGGCGGATTTGTCGGAGGCGTCGATGTCGAGGCAACCTGCTTTCACCATGGGCTGGTTGGCGACTATGCCGACAACGAGGCCCTGGACGCGTCCGAATCCGACAACCATGTTCTTGGCCCAGTCGCGCTGGACTTCGAGAAAATCGCCGTTGTCCACCAGGCGGGCGATGACTTTGAGGACATCGAAGGGGGCTTTGGCGTCACCGG
>CAZTYG010000008.1:0-18190 GCA_964617445.1 uncultured Blastochloridaceae bacterium | reverse complement strand
GGTGATTCCGGAGGGCACGGCGATGACCACACGGGGGCGGGGTTGGAACATGTTGCGGCCCTTGTGGACCTTCTTGATGAACTGCTTGAGCATCTCCTCAGTGACCTCGAAGTCGGAGATCACACCGTCCTTCATCGGGCGCACGGCAATGATGTTTCCCGGTGTGCGTCCCAGCATGCGTTTGGCCTCGTCACCACAGGCCAGCACCTTGCGGGTGTTGGCGTCCATGGCAACCACCGACGGTTCGCGCAGGACAATGCCGCGGTCTTTCACGTAAACCAGGGTGTTGGCGGTCCCCAAATCTATTCCGATATCGTTTGAAAACAGTCCTAAAAATCTATTAATCATGGGCTTGTAAAAGTTCAAGGTGTAGGCAGTTGGCAGGCAGCGTCAAATCTTTATTCCCCAGAAGGGGCCGCCGGGGGCGGGGCCGACCACCCCCCGGTCGACGGCAACCCCCATGTCCGGTGCATCCGGTCATAGTCCGGACGGGTCAGCAGGACATAACACGGTTTCTTGTCCGGGTCCACCCAGGCCACCAGGCGTTTCATTCGGGTTTCATCGATGACTGTGCAACCAAAGCTGGCGCGGCCACCGTCCTGCCGCCAGATATGGAAGAATATCGCGCTCCCCGCGCCCGGAACGACATCCGGTGCCGCATTGTGGGCGATGAACAACTTCAGGCTGTGCGCGTGGTCGTTTTGGCGCATCTGCGCCTTCTTTTCCCATTCGGTCTGCGGAACCCGCCCACCGGGCAGGCGCAGGTGGCGGTTGTAATGCGGGGAATCCACATCTTCTACCCAGAGGTCCGCTTCAGTGACCCGATGGTAAGGCAAACCGGAATGCCGCTCGACATCCTCCGCGTAACCATAGGCCGCGCCCAACCGGAACACCCCGGCCGGCGCACGTCCGTCCCCCTCCTCCTTGACCGGGCCCGGCAACCCGGCGGGATGCAGCCCGCGCCCCCACGCCAGCCCGTGACGACCCAGCCGACCCGGCACCGCCTGGCCTTCCTGCTCCCAAGAACCATCCTCCAAGCGGACCCACTTCGACAGCACCACGTGCGAGTCATCCCAATGCTCCGCCACCCCAACCACCAACTGACGGCAATCCTCCGGCACTGCCGCGCGCGCATCACCGACCGCGCAGAACAATAAAAAAAGAAAGGCAAGTGTTCTACTCATCCAGGTCCTCCCTCCCCTCCAGAAAGCGTTTCCGGCGCCGAAGGTTGGCCGACTCCGCCCGCTTCGCCCCCAGCCACGCTGGTAACAAATATAGCAGATAGCCGGAAAAGCCCGCCAGGATCAGAGGCAGATAAAACAACGGATTCCCCAGCGCGGGCAACAGCATCAGCCCCAGGAAAATCCACGCCAACCATTTGATCTTCACCGGTATCGGGATCGGGAAAAGCATCAACGTAAAATTCGGGAACAGGGTGGCAAAGGCGAACAACAACGAGCGGATGATATAATCATTCGACAGAATCCCGCGATAAGGAAGGGACAGTGCCACCGCGACCGTCACCAGCGTTGGCACCAGCAGAAACAACGTCACCTTGAACGCACCCCACTCGCGCTCCAACGCCTCACCAAACAACCATGTGATGTAGAGGAAAAAGAACAGAAACAGCAAATTGAGAAACGAGGTGCCCGTAACCCCGGGCACCAGCAGAAACGTCACCGCGCGCCAATATTCGCCTGCCCGCAGTCGTTCCGGGTCCAGCACCAGGAAGTCGGCGAAGCCGTCGCTGGCGAGGTTGAGAAGAAAAACGGCCAGATTCAACAGAACGATGGCGCGAACCAGATGCGGAACGGCCAGGAAACCAAGCCTGCGCTCCAACACGTCCAACCAGGCGGGCAACTGCATCGCGTCGGTTCGTCCGTGGCTCAGGGGTTGCTCGTTACGCCGTTCCAGTCCAGATCGCGCGCCGCCGCGTAACCCCGAAGGTCCGCCTCGTGCCGGATGAGAACCGCACGCACCACGCTCGAATCATCCGCCCGGCCCAACTCCGGTAGCAGATCGGGGATCAAATCGCCGCCGCGATGGGCATAAAGCAGCGCGAACGCCGCCTCCGCCGCCGTCTTGTAGGGAATATCATCGGCCTCCCCTTCGGCGAAATCCTCCACCACCTCCACCAGAAAATTCAACTGCTCCACCAAATGCGGAAATTTGGGGGCATGAATCTGCGAAAACTCCGCTTTGAGAATCGGCAAATGTGGCAGCAATACTTTCACATTGCGCGGAGTGATCCGGGAACTCCCACGGCGGACAAAATCAGCAATTTCAGGCATGGACCCAGCATAGCCCAATGCAGCCCGAGGGAAAGGGAATTGCGTCGCCCTGCCATACATACATCCCCCCATCCGCCATTGCCTCGCCAAACGCGCGAAGTCCGTCCGTCCGTCCAGGGATTAATTTCCCGCCCGCGCCTGGGGGAGGTCGGCATTGCGCAGGGCGTGGAGGTGGACAATCAGGATGTGCTTGCGCAGGAGACGTCCAGTAGGCGCGTTTTCATCCACGATCCGCACATGTATCTCGCCACTCTGTGCCGTGAGATTCCGTTCCGCATCCACCATCCAACTCCACTTTCAGCTTCGTAAGCTTTGATCCGGGCGTTTCCGGATAATCGATCACCCCCGTTGTCGTATTTCAGCAGACCCTCGTATTCCACCACGCCGAGCATGTCCGCGTCGGGAATCTGGGAGAAGTTCAACGGGGTGCTCGTGCGGGATGATCACCGACCCCCAATCGCTCATATTCGTTTCTCCTTCTCCGTGAGAATGCGCTTGAGTTCGGCAATGTCCTCACGGCTGAGTTTGGTTTCTTTCACCATTTGCACCAGCACCGGCGCCGCCGCGCTCCGCAGCACCCGCCGCATAAACGAACGACCCTCCCTGCGCACACAATCCTCGCGCCGTACCGCAGGCGAATATTGATACGCCCTGCCCTCGGAGCGAAAATCCAGCGCCCCCTTCCCCACCAACCGCCCCAGCATCGTACGAATCGTCTGGCCCTTCCATGCGTGCTCTCCCTGCAACTTGGAAATCACCTCCCGCGCCGTCAACGGATGCCGCGCCCACAACGTCTCCATGACCTCCCACTCGGCTTGCGATATGCGTGGATGTCCCATTTCCCACGCATCATCTACATATGTAATCTCAAGTCAACTACAAATGTAGTTTTAGCGGCCTTGCTGCCCCTCCATACCCCGCGTAGAAATCGCAAATGTTTCACCTGTAACATTTGCAAAGTGAGAGCAAATGGTTCACCTGTAACATTTGCAATGGCGGGCTGACGTGAAAACAGGGGGAGGCCGGGTGGGAAAGTGCGGTTTGTCGCGGGAATGTAACGGGAATTGTCTTTGGGGCGCGGGGATGGCATATTATGTTTTCACGATGCGGCGATTCTTCCTAGTGCTGTTGGTGGTTGTGGCTTGGCCGGTGACGGCAGGGGCCATGAGGCAGTTTATTGATTTCGACTTTGTGATCGAACAGTTGCGCGAGCAGGGAACCTGGAAAGAGGTGGGCGAAGGCATCTATGGCTTCCAGCCCACCGACGCGGACCACATACCCTGCCGGACCGGGCGCTGGATTTATAGCGACTTCGGCTGGACATGGGTGGGGGAAGGCCCCGGGGAGTGGGCGGTGAATCACTACGGCCACTGGCGGCTGCAACAGGGCCGGTGGACATGGATTCCGGACATCCACTGGCTGCCCTCCACCGTGGAGTGGCTGCAGAGCGGTGACCACATCGGCTGGCGCAGCAGTCACCTGGACCGCTTCAGCAATATGATGGAACCGGAAAGCGCCCGCTACCGCGATCCGCGCGAATGGCATTTCATCCCGGTGGAGAAAATCCGCGGACCTCTGACCCCGGCGGACTTCGCCGATGATGTCAAAGCTGCGGAGCTGTTGGTCAACGCCCAGCCCATTGACCACGTGTATGTCACCCACCGCGAAATTCCCCGGCCCGGCCCTTCACCCGACATTCTGACCGGACGCACCCAGGTGTTGCCCACCATTCCGGTCATCAAGGACAAGCGGCTCCCCGACCAGGAGATTGACAATCCGGTGCCCATGGAACACTTCCTATTCCGTCCCCGCTTCCATCAGGACGAGGACGGGATCATGCGCCGGGTACAGATTTTCCTCAACCCGCAGGGTGCTGACGATACGGAGACGCGCAAGGTCCGTGAATTGGTGGGAACCGACGATGAGAGCCTGAAAAAGCAGTCCGAGGAAGAGCGCGTCTACCAGGAACGCCTTCGAAAGGCCTTGGAAAAGGAACGCGAGCACACCCGCTGGTTCTACGAGTGACCGGCACCCCCGGTCGGCCACGACGGCTCCTCAAACATACGGCATGAAGGCGGTATGCACCTCCGCCGGGATGTCGATCAGCGCATAATCCTTGGCGGAGACAAACAGCAAACTCTGTTTGCCCTTGCCCAACATCTGGCCGGAGGAATCAAAAATCTGGTGCTCCATGGTGACGAACTTGCGGTTGTATTCGGCCACCCGGATTTTCACCGTCACGGTCTCGAACTCGCGGGTTTCGCGCACGAACTTATGCTCGAAGGAGCGGGTCAGGATGTAGTAGTGGGTGTCTTTGAGGTCGAATCCGGGCATGGCGCGGTTGAAGAAAAGCTCGCGGGTCTTTCCCACCCACATGACATACATGCCGAAATAGACGTTGCCGACCGAGTTGGTGTCGGAGTAGGTGGCGACAAAGGAGTGCACGAACCACTTGCCTTCGAAGTGACCGGCCACCGACGCCAGCTCGTGCGGCTTGCCGTTGCCGTCCTCGGACAGAATGTGGGTGGTGTGTTGTTTGATGGCACGGATCGGTGCCAAGTCCGAGGCGGCCTCCATGACCTCCTCCGCCTTTTCGGTCACCACCCGCAACAAATCGGTGTTGAACACCAACCAGACCACATAACCGATGGGCAGCAGGGAGCCGAAGATCATCAGCGAGGGCTCGCGTAGGAAATAGCCGTAGGCGAAGATCACCACCGCGAGACTGCCCATCGAGAACATGCGGATTTGCGGCAGGGGGTTCTGGCTGTTGGGCACGAAACAACGGGCGATGGCCAGGGCGGCGTAACCCACAAAAAACGACGCGTAAAACACCATAAAATATTCCAGTTCGAGGTTGACCACGGTAGCGAACAACGCGAAGGCACCGCAAAAAATGAAACTGGGAATGGGCGAGCCCAAGATATTTTTCGGAACCAGCGAGAGCAGCACATTGTCGCTGGCCTTGATATTCTCGGTCAGAAACCAGCGCAACGCCAGATAACCGCTATCCAGCGTGGTGAGGATGCAGACGCCGATAAAAATAAAGTAGGCCAGGTGCAGATGCCCCGCCCCCTGACCGTAAACAGTGTGGAAAAATTGGGTCACCAAATCGTGCGCGTAGTCGAGTTTGTCGATCCCGGTGTGCGCGACGAATGTCCCCGGTGCCTGATGGATGATCCAGTGCGCCAAAGTGCCATGGAACAGAAGCAAAAGAAAAAAGATGCCGCCGCCCACCAGATACCCGAGGCGGATGGAAGTTTTCTCGCGGTTCATCTGAATGGCGCGCTGCCATTGCTGGAGGTCCAACCAGGGGCCGACCAGTAAACCCACACAGATAGGGATCACATATCCCCAGAAAGTAAAATCCCGCACCGGCGAGTCCAACACCGCCGCATCTCCTCCAAACGGACGCAACTGCACCAGGATGAATCCCACCGAGCCCAACAGGATCAGCATCTGGACCAGATGGCTGAACTTGATCTTGCGGATATCGAACTCCTCGCCGAACAGACAGCCGGTGGCCAGAATGATCACCGCAGTCAACGGCAGGAACAGCCACACGAACCCCGACGGCGGCAGGTCCAACGGTACAAACAAATACCGGATGATGGCAAACACCGTCAGCGTCAGCGCCAGAATTTGATAGAGGAAAAAGATCAGCCGGAATGGCCGCGACCACTTCTGGAAAAAAACCCACAAGCCATCGTTGCCCGCCGGACGTCGGGCCACTTTTTGCACGAAATAACCGAACAAGATCAACCCCAGCGCGTTGGGCACCGCGAAGCTCAACAGCCCAATCAACCCGTATTGATAAGTGAACTGGACGGAAAAAAATAAACCCAGTCCCCACATCCAGGACAAGGCCACCGAATTGCCCCACAATAACGCATTAAAAGGTCGTTGCATGAAGGTGGCTAGCTAACCACCCCTCCCCCGCAGCGGCAAGCGCGGATATCCCGTCCTTTTTCAACGGGCATTTCAACCGGTCGAATCAGCATTTCCCTACACCGATTTGAAAATAATTTTCCATCCACCAGTAGCCGCACAGAACCTCTTTCCTCTTGCAAAAAATAGCTAGATAAGTCGATAATGTGCATTGCCATGATCGCTGTTGTGGAAGCGGAGACGAACTTTTCGTTCGAGCAAATGGCGCGGGAAGCTCCATGGGGAATGGTTATTTGCGACCGCGAAGGGCACACGATGTGGTTCAACCACGCTTTCTCGAAAATGTGCGGTTACACCATCAAGGAAATGTTGGGCAAGAAACCCGGCGCCCTCCTCCAAGGCCCGCGCACCGACCGATCCACAGCACGCATTCTCAGCAAGGCCATCTGCGACGGCAAACCCTGCGATGTCGTCATTCTGAACTATGGCAAGGACGGTAGGACCTACTGGGCGGATATCCACATGCTTCCTGTCAGAGACAATGCCGGGAATCTCAACTACTATTTTGCGGTGATCCACGAGGTTTCGGAACAGGTCCAGCAGCAGAAAGCGCTGGAGGAATTCGTCTCCGAACTTTACACCATCAACAGCCTGCTCGTGGACGGCGACCGTGCCCCGGAAATGGCCGCGCGCTGACTCCCCCAACGCGCGGGTCATTTTCCGCGGCAACCAGCGTCAGGGATGCTTCACCGCCACCAGGTCACATTTCCGCCGTCGTCCGGATGGAGATGGAACAATCGCTCACCGCGCTGCGGACCCAGCATGGGCAGCGCCGACCGAATATCATCCGTCTCCGCCAAAACATGCTTCTCTCCGTAACAATCCGCCTGGCGGTCGAATTGCTCCAGCGCCGCCTGTTGTATCGCATCAGCCCGCTCATCGGCCCGTTATGCCCGCCGCCGCCTCACCCACCAAGCTTTTTGCTCTTCCATCAATTCTGGAAAATGTAATTTCACTGTGTTTGACAGAAACAGTCATGTGATTATGTTGAACCAACCAAGGCAGAAAGGGGTTATGGAAACGTTACTACGCAGCGAACAAATTCAGGTCGAACGGAAACTTTTTTTCTTCGACCTCAAAGAAAATCAGAGGGGGCGATTCCTCAAAATCACCGAAGACGTCAACGGTCGCAGGGACACCATCATCATTCCCGCACCGGGACTTGAAGACTTCGCCAGAATCGTCGATGAAATGCGCATGGACGCCGAGGACCGGCAGCCCATGTTCCGCGAAGATTGAGGGAGGGCGTTCAACCGCCTTCTGCTCCTATCCGGGTCACTTCCAGCCCACCAGCTGCCGCCAGTTGCCGTCCCCCCGCAGGCAAGATACAAACACCGCCACATGCGACCCCTCCCCCGCATGACTCAGGTGACTCGCGGACGGACGCACCGAAAACTCCACCTCATAACGCAACCCGCTTCCCTCCAAATAGCGCAGCACCCGCTCCGCCTCCGGAAAATGATACACCCCCATCGCCAAAAAATCCGTTTCCGCCATCCCCCACCCTACCCCGCCACCCTCCCCCATTCAATCCGCCACAGCTAGATATCGCAAATGTTTCACCTGTAACATTATCAATATGAGAGCAAATGGTACACCTGAACCATTTGCAATTACGTGACGGATGCGGAGATGGGTGAGGTCAGAGGCAATCTGTAGCTTGGGCTTCAAGCCCAAGATCGTGTCGTTGCAGGCATTGCGCTCAGCGGCTTTTGAATCCGGAGGCCAGCAGGCAGAGCAGCAGGACGGTGACGTTGGCCATGACGATGGTCGGGCCGGTGGGGCTGTCGGCGTGAAAGGAGAACAGCACCCCACCCATGGCGGCCAGCATGCCGAAGAGCGGGGCGAGCACCAGCATCTGGCGGAAATTGACGGCCCAAATCCGCGCCGCCGAGGCCGGAATCACGATCAGCGCGCTAAGCAGCAGCGCTCCGACCATCTTCAGACAGATGGTCACCGTGGCGGCGATGAGCAACGCGAAAAGATAATTCAGTCGGCGCTGGGAGACTCCCTGCAGATGGGCGAAGTCGGGTTGCAACATCGACAACGTGTAGGCGCGCATATTCCACAACAGAAAACCCACGATGGTCAGCGCCAGCAATCCCTGCAAAAGCAGATCGGTCAGGGTATTGCTGTAGATGCTGCCGAAAAGCACGGCGTCGATCAGCCGGTAACGTCCGAGCTGGTTGATGATGATGTATCCCAGCGCGACACTGCCGGTGAAGCTGAAAGCGATGATGGTGTCGGGACGCAGCCGCACCCGCTCCTGCAGCCACGCCATGGAAGTCGCCAGCAGGAAACTGAATATTAACACCACCAACATCGGCTGTAACGGCCAGGCGAACATCTCCTGCAACAAAAAGCCGAGTGCCACACCGGTCACTGCGGAATGGGCGATCGCGTCGCTGAAGAACGCCATGCCGCGCAGGATCACGAACACCCCCAGCAACGCGCAGGCGGGGCCGAGGAGCAACGCCGAAAACAGCGTGTAACGCATGAAATCGTATTGCCAGAAGTCAGCCATGTCCCCCCCCGTGCCGGTGCCGCGCCGGACCGCCGCCCGCGCTCAGGTGATGGTGCAGCACCTCGTCGAGCGACCCCATCGCGCAGACATGGCCGTTGAGGCAGCACACCCGGTCGGACACGTCCTCGACCAAATGCAGGTCGTGGGAGGCCAGTAGAATCGAAAGCCCGCCGTCGCGCAACTCCAGTATCAAGCGCCGCAAAGCTTCCTCGCCGATGTGGTCCACACCCGTGGAAGGCTCGTCGAGCACCAGCAACGCGGGATCACGCAGCAGTGTGAAAGCCAGCATCACCCGCTGAAACTCGCCGCCGGAGAGATCATGGACCGGACGGTCGATCAAATCCTCCACGCCCACCCGCGCCAGTGTCCGCAGCGAAGCTTCCCGCTGGCGCTTGGGGGAACCGCCCAGCCACCAGCGCGAACCAGGCTGGTTCAGGAACAACAACTCCGCCACCGACACCGGCACCTGCCGGTCCAACAACGGCTTCTGCGGCAGATACCCAATGCGCGCACGGTCCACGCCGGGGGCGAATTCGATCCGCCCTGCCGTCACCGGCACCATCCCCAGGATAGCGCGAAACAAGGTCGTTTTGCCCGCACCGTTGGGGCCGATGAACGAAAGAATCTCCCCCGGGTGTAATTCCAGACTCACGTCGTGGAGCACTCGCGATTTTCCATACCACACCTCCAGACTCTCCAGCCGCAGAGGGGAAATAGCGGAATCTTTACAAGTGGGCGTCATGGTTGGGGAAGAGAGGAACGGCCCGGCTGCCGTTCGGACGTCCTATTCCTGCCACGCCTTTTTCAACGTCGCCAGATTATTCCGCATCCGCTCCAAATAGGCGTCCGGCGAGGAGCTTCCCATTTCCAACGTGTCCAACACCATGACCCGTGCACCGCTCTGCGCCGCCAGCGACTCCATCAACTTCGGTGAAAATCCCGCTTCTGCGAACACCACCCCGATCCGCTTCTCCTGAATCACGGAAACCAGATTGCGCAGCTGCGAGGGCGGCGGGTCCTTCTCCGGAAACGCCTCGATGAACCCCACATAATTCAACCCGTAGCGCGCCGCCAAATAGGGAAAGGCGTCATGAAACGTCACCAGATTCTTGTTGTCCAACTCCCCGAGGGTCTCCCGGTATTCCCGGTCCAAGTCCTCCAGCTCCCGCAAATACACCGCCGCGTTGGTACGGTAGGTTTCCGCGTTGGCCGGATCCGCCGCGCTCAACGCCGCCAATATATTTTCCACCTGCAGCCGTGCGATCACCGGGTCCAACCAGATATGCGGATTGTCTCCACCATGACGATGGCCATGGCCATGGCCATGGCTGTGGCTGTGGCCATGACCGTGATCGTGCGAGTGGCCCGCGTCTTGCGCCGCAATGGTCAGTTCATCGGGACTTTCCATAGCCTCCACCCCGGCGCTGGTATCCACCACCACCAGCGTGTCTTTGCCCACCGCGCCCACCAACTCTTCCAACCACTCCTCGATCCCCATGCCGTTGATCACCAGCAGATCGGCCTCATGCAATAACCGCACATCCCCCGGTTTGATCTGAAAATCATGCGGCCCGCTGTCGTGCCCCAGCAACATCGTCACCTCCGCCGCCTCCCCCGCCACCTTGCGTGTGTGCGCGTCCACCGGCAAAAATGTCGTCATGATCCTCAACCGCTTTTCCGTCGCCGCCGGAACCGGCTCCGACTGTCCACAGGAACCCAGCAACACCGCGCCCAGGACGGCCACCAAACCAACAAGAACGAAATTCGATTTCATTATTGCAAACGACTTATCATTTATCACCCCCGCCGACAAGACCGAACCATCTCTGCGACGAATTATGGGGTAGTACAACATTTGTCGCAGGCTGAGACCGGAAACCCGTAGTGGATAGATACGGGTTCATACTACCCCAGCCGAATGCCCCAGCCGTCGTCCTTTCGTGACACCAATGTGACAATTGCGGACTTTTGCAAAATTCCATTGAAAACAACCCGAATGCTGGCAGGTTGTTGCTTTGATATGAATACCCCGCGCTTCTCCCTTCTGGCCCCCGTGGCCGCATTTGCCATTATCGGTTGTGCCGATTCCGATTCCCGCTACGCGCATGAAACGGCGCCTTATACCGAACCGGGCACCGTGGTCACCGCCGAAGGCCAGCCTATGGAAAGCGGCACGGTCGGCGGCGTCACCACTACCACCAATATCCCCAGCACCAGCCCGACCGCCTCCACCCGCCGTCCTGCCACCAACGAGCCGCGCCCTTGGGACAGCAGCGGCTCCACCGCCGGTGCCCCGGCAGCCACCACCCAATTTCCCGTAGCCCAGAAAATCTCCGGCAAGCCCGGCCTGGTGCGCAGCCCCTACGCCCCCTACGCGGGCGAAGTGGATGTCAAAGGCATCTCCGCCGGCACCCAGGTGAAATGCCCTTACACGGGTAAAATTTTCATCGTCCCCTGACCGTCCGCTCCGTGACGCAACCCGCAGGCCAGGAATGGTTTGATGTCGTGGACCCGGCCGACCAGGTCGTCTCCAAGGCCACCCGTACCGAAGTTCATGCCCGAGGCTGGCTGCACCGGGCCGTTCACATCTGGCTGCTCAATGCCGAGGGACATATCTTGATCCAACTCCGGTCCGCCGCGAAGGACTGCCATCCCCGCACCTGGGATTCCTCGGCCTCCGGGCACCTCGACAGCGGCGAGTCCTACGCCGCCGCCGCCGATCGCGAAATCGTCGAAGAACTGGGTCTCCCCTCCCCGCCCCCGCTGCAAGAAATCGCCTACTGCACCGACACCTCCCAACTCGATCAGGAATTTGTCCGCGTCTATCTGGGCCACACCAACGGCCCCTTCCTGCCCCTGCCCGAAGAAATCGACGAGGTCCGCTGGACCACTCCCGCCGAACTCTCCGCATGGATGCAACGCGAACCCCACGCCTTCGCCCCCGCCTTCCGCCACCTCTGGCAGCGATATCACACGTTGCTGGCAGAAGCCGCTTGATGATCGCGAGTGACCGTCAGACGGCATGACCCCGCGGCAAGCAAGTGGCATATTGCCATCATGGTAAAAACCTAAGTCCAGTTTCCCGACCGGCTCTACCGTGAGGCCAAGCGGGTTGCCTCCGAACAGGAGATGGGCTTTGCCGAGGTGGTGCGCCGGGGTTTGGAGGAAGTGGTGAAGTTGTATCCGCCGGATCGTGTCGAGGGCGAGAAGTGGGAGCTGCCCACCCCGCGGGCGATGGGCGAACCCCTGCTGCCCGAAGATGAGTGGGACGCTGCCGGGCGGGAAGAGGCATGAATGCCTTTGACACCAACGTGGCTGTCCACGCCGCGAATACCTCTTCGCCATCCCATCCGCAAGCGCGCGAGTTTTTGCAGCAGTGGGGCGGACGGCGGGACGTGGTGGTTTGCGAGCTGATGCTGGTGGAATCCGCCCCGGTCATGGCCGGAGGGTGGCCGAGAGTCAAAGGCAGCAATTTCGCCTTCCGCCACATCATCGACCTCCGCCTCGCGCTGACCCTGCGTCATCACGGCGTGACCCGCTTCGCCACCACCAACACCAAGAACTTCCAGGACGCGGGTTTTGACGAAGTCTGGAATCCGCTTCGCACGGATTGAGAGTCGGCTGGCGGGAATGACCATCGAACAAAAAAGCGGCCCAACTGATGCATGTTGTGCTCACCGTTGAGGAAGGTGAGCCCGCCCGCAAACAAGAGGACGCGATACGGCGTTACCAGCCCGGAGCAGTTTTTCAGGGCCATGGTCCGTGGCGGTGGCTGCGCGACACCTGGCAGGAACTCAACCGCTCACTCAACGTCCCTTTGGTGATGTCCGGGGACTATGAATGCAGTGTCGCCATACATGAGGGTGTCTCCCTGGGAACCGCGATGGCGCTGGCCACGATCGCCGTTATGGACCATGCCGTATCACTCGCGGAACGCGCGGTCTCACATTGCGCAAAACAGGGCAGGGCGCTCGCGCCGGAAGCCGATCTCAACCTATGCCCCGATAATCCCATCACCAATTTCCGCTCCTTCGGCGATTGTCCGGCAAGAGTAGGAAAGCTGGCAGCCGCATGGAACGTGATGATGGGGCACATCTCACTGGATTTTTTGTCCACCACGGACCCCGTCCATCGCCTGCCCCTTCCCGCCACTCTCGATTCCGCACTCCATCAATTCCTGCGCGGACAGTTCCACTTCGACGGCGTAATCGTCTCGGATGCGCTGCCCATGGGCGGCGTTCAATGGTTTTGTCCCGACTCCGCACAAGCCGCGGCACTGAACATCGCGGCGGGTTCCGACATGGCCCTTTTTCCTGAGGACCTTGGAGCGGCCGTCATTTCACACAGGGAGGAAAGATTTCGATTGATTCATATAGGAATAAATCTATTCACATATGAATGGATCAGGCCACCCATCAAGTTCCATCGCTGTTACGGGCGGTTCGACTGGTGGAAGCGGTGGCGGCGGGACGGGCCCGCAGTCTACCTGCCTTGCAACGTCTCTTGGATATTCCGGCGGCATCGGCCTACAGGATCGTTCAGACGTTATTGGGGGAGGGGTGGCTGGAGCGCGGGACGGAGAGTGGAGACCTGCTATTGGGCAATGGCTTGCGCGCACTGGCGGGAAGCCCGGACCCCTATGAGTCATTGCGGCGGTGCTTGGCCCCCGATTTGGCGGCTTTGCAAGATGCCACAGGGCTGACCTCCAAGCTCTCGGTCCGCGATGGTGATGAGTTTTTAATGTTGGCCCGCGCGGAATCGACTCGTCCCCTGAGCTTAACCGCCCGGATCGGTGCGCGGGAATCGCTGGCCATGGGCTCGGCAGGGGCCGCACTTCTGGCGGGTATGACAGACAAGGAGGCCGAGCAGATAATCACGCGGGCACCGGCTTCCGTTTGGAAACATCAATCCGAAGACCAATTGCGGCAACGTGTGTCTGCGGCACGGCGATCCGGGGTGTGCGCCGACATCGGCGAAACCCATGGAATGGTCGCCACCCTTTCGGCACGCCTCGGCGTTTGGCAGGGGAGGGAGGCCGTGTTGACCGTGATCGGCCTGCCGGACGATGTGGCCGCGCGCCAGGACTCGATTCGCACGGAGCTGGTGCGCACCGCGCAGCGGGCGCTGGGTCGCCGGGGGGTGGACGCGTGATTCTGACCGAATTTTTACCGCCGCGGCCGCACCCGTTGTGGAAGCTGTCGTTGCAAACCGGGGTGACCCATGCGGTGGTCAAATGCGCAGCGGAACTGACCGGCCAAAACCCGCCGTGGGACATGGACGTTCTGGCGGGCATTCACGGCGATTTACGCAAAGCGGGCCTGAGCATGATCGGCATGGAGGGTGACCCCTTCGACATGTCACGCATCAAACTTGGTCTGCCCGGACGGGACGAGGACCTGGAAAGCTACCGCCGGATGCTGCGCAACATGGGCGAACTGGGAATTTCGCTGCTGTGTTATAATTTCATGGCCGGTCTCGGCTGGACGCGGAGCGCCGCGCAGGCGCTCCTCCGCGGCGGTGCGCGCGCCACCCGGTTTCGTTTGGCGGACGCACCGACGGCCACGGTACACGGGGTGGTGGGGGCGGAGCACATTTGGGAGAATTATCGATATTTCATACGCGCGGTGATGCCCGCCGCCCGCGCGGCTGGGGTGAACATGGCGTTGCATCCGGACGACCCGCCGTTGCCCGCGCTGGCGGGAATCGCACGAATCTTCGGCACCCCCGAAGCGTTCGAGCAGGCCATAGCCATCGAGCCATGCCCGAACCACGGCATCACCTTCTGCCAGGCCAACTTCAAGCTCATGGGCGCGGACCTGGAGCACTGGTTCCGGCACTGGGCGGGGCAGGGGAAAATCCATTTTGTCCACATCCGGGATGTGACCGGAAACGCGGAGGACTTTACCGAGACCTTTCACGACCAAGCAGAGGTGGACATGCCCGGCATGTTCCGCATGTATTACGAGGCGGGATTTCGCGGACCATTGCGCAGCGATCATGTGCCCAGCATGGAGGGTGAGGAGCCGGAAATTCCGGGCTACGGGACCCTGGGACGAATATTCGCAACCGGTTACTTCAAAGGCATTTTGCAAACACTCCACATCCCCCACCAATGAACATCCACCATCCATTCTTCGAGCAATTCAATCTCTCCGGGCGCACCGCGCTGGTCACCGGCTCCAGCCAGGGCATTGGCCGCTCGATTGCACTGGCACTGGCTGCCTCCGGCGCAAATGTGATCGTTCATTACGCGGGACGGGCCGATCTGGCCGCGCAGACTGCGAAGGCCTGCGCCGATGCCGGGGTGCGCGCCGAAACCACGGCTGCCGATCTGACCCGGCCCAGTGCGGCCGCCGCCCTGCACGCGGAGGCCGTGCGGTTGCTAGGCGACCCCGATATCCTCGTCCTCAACGCCTCGGTACAATATTCGCACACCTGGCGCGAGGTGACCGAAGCCGAGGCCGAGGCGCAGTGGCGGGCGAATTTTCTCTCCAGTTATGAACTGATCCGTCTCTGCCATCCGGCCATGGGGGCGCGCAAGTGGGGCCGCATCCTCGCGGTGGGCAGCGTCCAGCAGGTTTGTCCGAGCCCCCACATGCCGGTTTACGCCGCCACCAAATCCGCCCAGCTCAACCTTGTGCGCAACCTCGCCAAAACCTTCGCCCCCGATGGCATCACCGTCAACAACCTCGCCCCCGGTGTCATTGAAACCGTCCGCAATGAAACCCCCCTGGGCGATGAAAATATTCGGAACCGCTGGCTGCGATCCATTCCCGTCGGCTTCCTCGGTCAGCCCGACGATTGTGCGGCGGCCGCGCTGCTGCTGTGCAGCCCGGCGGGGCGATACATCACCGGGGCCGATCTCATGGCCGATGGCGGACTGTCCCTTTGACGGGACGAGGAAACATTTATGAGCACAGACCAATACAAAAAAGAGGTCGGGATGATGAATCTCGAAAAACTGATCGAAACCCGCGAAGGCGTGTCCACCGAGCCCCTGCCCATCCCGGTCAAAGAAATGTTGGAGCGCTTTGAAGACCTCTACACCGGCGCGGTCAACGATGTCCTGCGGGAATTCTGCCTGCTCGACCAGGCATTGCCGGGGCACATTCTGCCGCTGCGCGAATACCGCACCGTCGCGGGCCTGGCCTTCACCGTCAAAAGCGCGCCGAATGTGAAAATCAGCGGCGAAATGGAATTTCGGACCGGGATGCTCGACGCCCTGCATCCGGACTCCTTCGTTGTCTGGGACACCAGCGGCGATGAAAAAGCGACGTTGTGGGGTGGCGTGATGACCGCCACCGCCAAAGGCCTCGGCGTGCGCGCCGCATGCATCGACGGCGGCATTCGCGATACCCACCAGATTCTGGAAAAGGACTTCCCGGTGTTCTACAAATACCGTGTCTCCAACGGCAGCCTCGGCCGCTGCCTCATTACCCACTACCAAATCCCGATCAAAATCGGCGACACCACCATCAAGCCCGGTGATATCGTATTGGGAGACATCGACGGCGTCCTGGTGGTTCCGCGGGACATTGCGATGGAAGTTCTGCGGCGCGCCGAAGAAATCAAAACTAACGAGAAAAAAATCTTCGGCTGGGTCGCCGAAGGTCAGAGCATTGAGCAAATCACGAAAAAGGGCGGCTATTTTTAGTCGGTACAGCCGGGTGTTCTCACACGCAGACCGCGAAGAAATCCGCCTCGGGTGGAATCGCGAAGGCACGCGAAGTACGGAACCTCGTCTCATTTTTAGACGGCCTCTGAGAAATTCGCACAGGGTGCCGACAGGAGTCGGTAGCTGACTGCGACCCGGTTGCCCTCAGAAGCCACCGCCACCCGTTGCTGCTATTTCAGTTCGCAACCTCAGCCTGAGGCGCTGTCATTGCTATCGAAACGGGCCTTTCCCTACGGGCTCCACCAAAACGACAGGTTCCAGGCCGCAGGACCACGGATGGACAACTGTCATCAAGATGTGACACTCGACGCGATGGGCAACCCAAGGTGAAGTGGCGTCATTTTTCTCTGTAAAACAAAGATTTTCAAGAAAACCGCCGAATTTTCTTGTCAGCTAGTGTCTTTAGTGTCATATTTGTTCCATGAACCGAGGTTTCAGCATATTGGAGTTGATGCTTGTAGTGGCCATTGGAACGACGCTGATGGCATCTTCGCTGTTTGTGTTTCGTGGCTCCAGCGGTCATGAGGGCATTCGACAGGCGATCCTTCACACCTCCGGCCTGATCGAACAAGCCCGCGCCCACGCCATGGCCAACAACACCTACGTCTATCTGGCCATCGACAGCCAGAGTTCCGATGAAGTGGGCCTGCTGATCATGGAATCGGTGAGCGGCCTCAATGAATTGGCTTCGGTCGAACCCGAGGAAGGCACCCCGGTGAACCTGCGCGATCTGGAAGGCGTGGTGCGGGTGGTGCGGATGCCGGTCATCATCAAGGATGTCGCCTACCTGACCCGCGACGAACTGGTGGAGCACATCAGCGATCTTCCCACCGGCGGCAACGGGCCCGAGTCCCATGCCATGAGTTTTTCCCACCAGGGGCAGGTTCGGACTTTTGACCGGCTGGTGACCTTCTACCCAACCGGCGAAGTCTCCTCCAACGGCAACCTGGCCTGGAATCTCCAATTCGGCTTCGGCTCGACCCGCGACGAGAATAATCCCATGCCCGTCGCCTTCCACGTCACCGGCATCTCCGGCAGCGTTGATATCTTCCGTAACTGATTGAGTCAACGGAGTGGCGGGTAGCGGGTTGCGGGACTACGGATAGCGGCAGTGCTGGAGGGTCCACCGCCAGTTTCGGAACCACGTTTTGCAGATCACGTGGGGGACCGGGGGAGCCGGAAGATAGCCTATTCTAACCACTAATGGACACTAATTTACACTAATAATAACAGCCATTCCCGCGTTCAAAGAACGCGGGAATCGAGAGTGTTCCGACTGTAGCGGCGACCTCCGAGTCGCCGGGGGCGGTGGAACCGTCCAGGTTGCGCCGGGGGACGGCGGCTCCTCACGGCATGTCAGCAGTCCCGGCCGAAGGTAATCTACCACGACGGCATCGACGCCGCCGCTACAGCACCACACATACGCCGAAGCGTATAAAATCAAAATATACGGTGCAGCCGATATTGACATTTTATACGTCAAGCCGTATATTCACCTCATGAACATTGTGGCGAGAGATTTAAAGCAGGTCGGCAATGCGATACGCCGGGTCCGTAAAAAAGGGGGGCTTAGCCAAAAAGACTTGGCCTCAAAGGTGGGGCTGCGCCAGGGAACGCTTTCATTGATTGAAACCGGGAACTCTGACAGCAAGATGGGAACCGTTCTGGCCGTTCTGGCCGCGCTTGATTTGGAACTACAGATTGCACCCCGCTCGAAGGGTTGGAGCCAGGACATGGAGGGCATGTTCTAAA